>NZ_VPDM01000073.1:0-1493 GCF_013417645.1 Acinetobacter sp. YH12236 | reverse complement strand
AACGACTGTTTGGGGTTGTATAGTCAAGTAATTAAGTGCATGTGGTGGATGCCTTGGCAGTCAGAGGCGAAGAAAGACGTGATAGCCTGCGAAAAGCTCCGGGGAGGCGGCAAATATCCTGTGATCCGGAGATGTCTGAATGGGGAAACCCACCGGCTATAAGGTCGGTATCATAAACTGAATACATAGGTTTATGAGGCGAACGCGGAGAAGTGAAACATCTCAGTATCCGTAGGAAAAGAAATCAATTGAGATTCCCTCAGTAGCGGCGAGCGAAAGGGGAACAGCCCATTAAGTCATATCAGTTTTAGTGGAATGCTCTGGGAAGTGCAACCATAGTGGGTGATAGTCCTGTACACGAAAGGGCTGATATGATGATGTCGAGTAGGGCGAGGCACGTGAAACCTTGTCTGAATATAGGGGGACCATCCTCTAAGGCTAAATACTCCTGACTGACCGATAGTGAACCAGTACCGTGAGGGAAAGGCGAAAAGAACCCCTGTGAGGGGAGTGAAATAGATCCTGAAACCGCATGCATACAAGCAGTGGGAGCCACTTTGTGTGGTGACTGCGTACCTTTTGTATAATGGGTCAGCGACTTATATTCAGTAGCGAGGTTAACCGAATAGGGGAGCCGTAGAGAAATCGAGTCTTAATAGGGCGTTTAGTTGCTGGGTATAGACCCGAAACCGGGTGATCTATCCATGAGCAGGTTGAAGGTTGGGTAACACTAACTGGAGGACCGAACCCACTGTCGTTGAAAAGCCAGGGGATGACTTGTGGATAGGGGTGAAAGGCTAATCAAACTCGGTGATAGCTGGTTCTCCCCGAAAGCTATTTAGGTAGCGCCTCGGACGAATACCATTGGGGGTAGAGCACTGTTTCGGCTAGGGGGTCATCCCGACTTACCAAACCGATGCAAACTCCGAATACCAATGAGTACTATCCGGGAGACAGACTGCGGGTGCTAACGTCCGTAGTCAAGAGGAAAACAATCCAGACCGCCAGCTAAGGTCCCTAAATCATAGTTAAGTGGGAAACGATGTGGGAAGGCATAGACAGCTAGGAGGTTGGCTTAGAAGCAGCCACCCTTTAAAGAAAGCGTAATAGCTCACTAGTCGAGTCGGCCTGCGCGGAAGATGTAACGGGGCTAAAACTATGTACCGAAGCTGCGGATTTGCAATTTATTGCAAGTGGTAGGGGAGCGTTCTGTAAGCCGATGAAGGTGTGTTGAGAAGCATGCTGGAGGTATCAGAAGTGCGAATGCTGACGTGAGTAACGACAAAACGGGTGAAAAACCCGTTCGCTGAAAGACCAAGGGTTCCAGTCCAACGTTAATCGGGGCTGGGTGAGTCGACCCCTAAGGCGAGGCCGAGAGGCGTAGTCGATGGGAAATTGGTTAATATTCCAATACTTCAGTGTAATGCGATGAGAGGACGGAGAAGGTTAAGTCAGCCTGGCGTTGGTTGTCCAGGTGGAAGACTGTAGGCATG
>NZ_VPDM01000072.1:0-2016 GCF_013417645.1 Acinetobacter sp. YH12236 | reverse complement strand
ATCGTTCGGTAAATAACTTCATGGTGAATATCATGGCTGCTGTAGTGGCTTATTGTTTGAACCCCAATAAGCCAACTTTCCAAAATATGCTAAAAGGTTAAGTGGATTTCATCGAACTCAGGTTAACTACACCTGCTTGGTACTTAGCTCGTGAATCTTCTAAACATCGTAAAGTGGCATATAAAGCCAGAATGTTGGGAACTGAACTCGCTTCTTTCCCACTTTATGCCCGTGAATTTAAAGATGAGGATCGTTTAGAACTTCGGAAACATTTAGCAGATCGTTTCTTTGGACAGGAACTTTATAACGATTCGAAAGCTGATTCAAATTCTGATAATTCGTTGGAACAAGTCAAATTACTGACAGAGGCAAATAAAGTTTTAGCTGAATCTTTTAAAATGAAGAAATCGGTTGAGAACAGTTAAAGTTCAAAATACTTTAAATCCGATCTCTGCTAAAATTATTCTTCTCTATTTTAGATAAAGTTCGGTCTGCTATTAATGGGCAGACTGGCAATAACAACTCCCATGCAAAACGCCCAAACCCACAAACTGACCCGTGCCACACTGATGTTTCCTCTGGCACTGGTGCTGTTTGAATTCTCCGTCTATATCTGTAATGACCTGATCCAGCCGGCCATGTTGGCCATTACCCGTGATTTTGGCGTAAGCAGTTCCTGGGCACCATCTTCTATGTCCTTTTTCCTGTTAGGTGGGGCATTTGTTGCCGCAATTTTAGGACCCTTATCAGACCGATTAGGCCGTAAAAAAGTCCTGCTCGGTGGCGTAGCTTTTTTTGTAATCTGCTGTCTGGCGATTTTACTCACACCGAATATTCAAAGCTTTCTGTTCCTGCGCTTTTTACAAGGTTTTGGCTTGTCCTTTATTGCTGCTGTGGGTTATGCCGCGATTCAGGAAAGTTTTGAAGAACGCGATGCCATTAAAGTGATGGCACTTATGGCCAATGTCTCCTTGCTGGCACCCCTTTTAGGGCCAGTGGTCGGTGCCTTTATGATTGACCATGTCTCATGGCACTGGGGTTTTATCGGCATTGCCTGTCTGGCATTTCTGAGCTGGTTTGGACTGAAAGCGAAAATGCCAAATCCCAATATCAGTATTCCCAAACAGCCACTCAGCTATATTATCGATGACTTTAAACAGGTCCTGAAAAATAAGCGTTTTGTGATTATGACCATGGCATTGCCACTGGTGAGCTTGCCATTGATGCTATGGATTGCCTTATCTCCCGTGATTCTGGTTGAAGAATTAGGCTTGAGTAGCATGCAATATGGCTTGGCTCAGTTTCCGGTATTGGGTGGCCTGATTCTGGGCAATATCATTCTACTGAAAATTATCGACAAGATGCCGCTCGGTAAGACAGTGATATTGGGTGTGCCATTGATGCTGTTTGGAACCATTTTGCTTTTAGTGGGAATGCTGATTCCGGATTATTTTCTGCATTGCCTGATTATCGGTACCACTTGCATCAGTCTGGGTGAAGGGATCAGCTTCTCGGTATTGTACCGGTTTGCGCTGATGTCATCTGAAGTGTCTAAAGGCACGGTTGCGGCAACAGTATCCATCTTGATGATGCTGAGTTTCTTTATCGTGATTGAAGTGGTCAGAATTGCTTATGAAGCTTTTGATCTTTGGGCTTATTGCGGTGCCTCGTTTATTTTAATTGCGCTGTGGTTTAGCTTGCCACGTATGCAGCTGAAACAGGTGATGCAAGAAAGGAAAGGGCGAGGGGAGTTTTAAAGAAGCTCCGCCCTTTTAAATGTTTAATCGAATGAAGCTATTTACTTTATGTGCCTCAAATAAAAGTATTGAATGTTCTCTCTCCCTATGGGAGAGAGTTAGAGAGAGGGAAATATTAATAAAATAACCTCACCCTTGCGCAGCAGTGCTGCTTGTATCTTGATTGATATAGTGATTAGCTACCACTATACGCAAATTGTAGAGTTTGGAGTGCTGCTAAAATCTTAAATTTGAACCTGAGATAAAACCTACAATTTGC
>NZ_VPDM01000071.1:0-2105 GCF_013417645.1 Acinetobacter sp. YH12236 | reverse complement strand
GCTTTTAACTTCGGTTATTTATGGGAGGATTACCATACCACCAACCGTGATATCAACAATACCCAAGAAATTACTCGTGATCAGACCACAGGTATGCTGGATGGTTCAGTAACGATTGATCATCGATTACTGACAGAAGCTGGACGACAGGAGATTATTCAAGAACAGAAGGATTTGCCAGAGAATTTCCGTCAAAGTGCAGAAAATTTAGCACAAGCCTTACCAGCGGGTGAGTATAAAGATAAGGCTTTACAAACACTAAATAATATTCAGGCAAGGCTTTACAATTTACCAAGTGAATATAAAGAAACGGGTGTAGTTGGTGACAAAGTTGCAAGTGAATTGCTCAAACGAGGGATAGAGCCAAAAGAAGTTGAAGCTTTATTTTCTAAATTAGATTTTTTCTATGCAGCAAAAGAGTTTAGTGAAATTCAGAGTCAACTAGATACATTAGCTCAATCTGGTGTTGATTTAGAAACGATTTTTAAACAACCTAAAATAGGCGTAAATGAACAAGAAGTAATTTATGCGAAAGGAACTGACATTGAGACAAAAGTTACGACCCAAACCACAGTTGGTATGACGATATTAAGCAATATTGCTGATTTAGGAAATAATATAAAGCAGATTAGTGAAGATACTGGAGTTGATTTAGGTACTGTTCAACTTGCGGTAGGACTAATGATTTCAGGCCCAGTCCGTTTAGCAATTGAGACAGGAAAATCTTTAGCTTTAGATAGTGCGGTAGGAGCTGAAATAGCTCAAGGATTTGATGCGCTGGCGACATCATTAACTGCCGCCGCTCATGTTACCAATTCAAATACGATTAATAATTGGACTAATTCAGAGAAAGTTAAAGAAATTGAAGCCTCAACATCTGAAAATAAATTAGATGAATTGAAATTTGCAAATGAAATTGAAAAAAATAAACAAGGTGCAGAATATTTAATTAATGCTGTGGCTGGAGTTGTAGGTGCTGGAGTAGGTAAAGGTGTCACTAAGGGGAAAGATGCTGATATTGAAATAAATCAAAAGCAATCTCTTGATGTGGGATGGGTTGATAATTATGGAAATCAAAAGAAAGTCACTGGAGATGGAACCGTGGCTAGAGATCATCAGCCGTCTAAAGCTGCATTATTAAAGAGAGCTGAAGACTTAAAGGAAGCGCCCTTAACTCAAGCAGAGAAAAATCGTATTATTAATGAAGGAATGAGTGTAACTGTACCAAATGAGGTGCATGCCGCAGGTCCAACCTATGCAGGAAAAAATAATAAAGGACTCATTGAAAATGATGCAAATGATTTACAAGCAGCACAAATTAGGGATTCTGAGGCAATGATAGATAATGCAAAAAAATTAACGCCTGAGTACGTTACAAAGTTGCAAGAAGCATGTACTACATTGAGCTGTAAAAATAATGCTGATTATGATAAATTTTTGAAAAATATTATGGATGAGGAGGCGAGAAAGAATGACAAATAAGTTTATTGATCATTTAATATCACTGTTGGGTAAGTCAAATATTGATGAAAAATTAGTTGATTTTTTTGTTAAAAATCAATTTGTGAAAAGTCAAGAGGAAATTAAATTACCAATTTATGATGAAGATGGTGATTTATTGGATGAGTATAATTTTTATATTAGTAAATATGATGAGGGATTGGGTTTTATATTTACTGATGAGTCTTTTTATTTAAATCAGGAGGACAAACCCATAACTGGTGAAAAAATATACTTAACGACTATATTTTTTTATAATGATGGTGTGGAAGGCTTTTCTCAATATAAACAAGAACTGCCATTTAATTTAAAATTTTCAATGAATAAAGCTGAAATTGAAAATATGTTAGGAGTGCCATTATTTATTAAGAATGATGATGGCGTGGTTAGAAGCCAAAAATGGAAAATTGAAGATATTCCATTTACAATATATATTTCATATAACAATATAGGTGAGATTAGATATATTTCATTAAGTATTCCTTACTGATTTAGTTAAAGTCGTTCCTACCCTATTTTGAATAAAAAAGCGGTTCTTTATTTAAAATGGAGCTACATTAATAGTTTTTAAGGTAATCCTTCAATAAATAACCGAAGTTAAAAGT
>NZ_VPDM01000006.1:0-120278 GCF_013417645.1 Acinetobacter sp. YH12236 | reverse complement strand
CAAGTGATCAGTGCCGATGGTAAAACAGTGACAGGTCAAACCGAAGCAGGTGCAACAGTTACAGCAACGTATAATGGAAAAGTTGTTGGTAAAACGGTTGTGGGTACAGATGGTCAATATACATTGACCTTGAACCCAGCCTTCATCAATGGTGAAAGTCTGCAAGTCACGGCAACAGATAAAGCCAATAACAGCACCAAACCAAACACGATCATTGCACCGGATACGACAGCCCCAGCAACCTTGACCCAAGAGCTTGCTGTAGACAATAAAACCGTAACAGGTATGACTGAAGCAAATGCGACAGTGATGGTGAGTTATAAAGGTAAAGTGATTGGCACTGCGGTTGCAGATGCTGAAGGCAAATACAGCATTACTTTAGATAAAGCCTATAGCAATGGTGAAAAGCTTGAGGTTGTGGCCAAAGACCAAGCAGGTAATGCACTCACGAATAAATTGTATGCACCCGTTGATCATTTAGAAAATGCAGCTGCACACTTTGAATTAGCTGAAATATTTGAAACACAGACGGTATTGAAAGATGACATTGTCTATAGTCAGCAAGATCAAAGCTCGATGTATGTTTATGTTGATTTTGAAGTGACAGGTGAAAATGCGTCAATTATTCTCAGCTTAACTACGGCATCGGGCAGTATAAATGGTTCTTATAACTATAGTATCTATGGAGATGGAATTAGTTCTTCTGGTTCTAAATCAATTTCAAGCATAGGTTTAAGTTATCAAGATATTATTCTTGCTGAAGGGTTGGCACCTGGTCATTACACTTTACAGCTCAATGCATATTCTTGGAATACAGATTTTGAGTTAGTTGTAAAACAAGAAAAACTCGTAAATGAGTTGGTGTTTGATGGCTATGAAACGGTAGTCGGTCATATTTTTGCTGATGTAAATGGCAAAGTTTCAGCCCCACAGAGCTATATTCTAAAAGTAGGTGATCAAGAAATCCAAATTGAAAATGGTAAGGGCAATGTTGAATCAATTACCTATCAAACAGAGCATGGTTATCTCATATTAAAAGCTGATGGTTCTTACACATATCAGTCAAGTTGGTCTGAATCAGGTTTAAATGCAAAAGGTTTGAATGATCAACTCAATATTGAAATTATCAGTATGGATGGTCAGACCCAAAGTGATTATCAGGTTTATATCACCACGGATATTACACCACCTGTTGCTGGTGAATTGATCTTTACTGATTTTGAAGATTCTGGCATCTCGGCAATTGATGGCATTACTAATGATGCATCGTTTGATTTGTCGATTCGAGGTAATGAATTAAATAGCACTGTCGAGTATCAATATTCAACTGATGGTGGTGTTACTTGGTTTAAGTTAGAGCATCAGTTTGATTATTGGTCTGATGGATTTAATTTCTTTGATGAGGGTAAATATAATTTTAGAGCGAAAGTAACCGATTTTGTAGGTAATGAAAGCTACACTGATATTAAAACCATTACAGTTGATTTGACTGCACCTGAGTTGCAATCTGTATTTAGTTATGATGCGCAGAATGATCAAGTCATTTTCAATGCGCCAACAGATGCATATGAGGTATACAAATGGGTAAATGATGAATGGCAGGCTGTGAAACTGAATAATATGGTAGGTTGGGAATCAGCGAAATATAAAGTCATTGCAACTGATGTTGCAGGCAATATAGCTGAAAAAATCTATAATATTGGTGAAGTTTCTGGGACGTATAAACCAACAAATAATTCTGAACACAATATTTTAAAAGGAACAGAAGTTACAGATTATTTATATGGTGGCGCTGACGATGATACCTTATTAGGTGGTGGTGGTCAGAGCTTCCTCTTTGGTGAAGAAGGTGATGATATCTTGAATGCTCAAGGTGGAACGACATCGTCATTAAGAGGTGGTGAAGGAAGCGATACATATATTTTTGATAGAGCAGATATCTATCAAGATGCAAACCAATTGCTTACTATTCATGACTACAGATCAAATATTGAAGATAATATTTTGATATTGAAAGGATATAGTGAAAATGAGGTTGTGCTGAAGCAACTGGGGAGTACTTTGGAAATCTATTTAATTGATTATGAAAAGCCTATACATGTGGATTATCATTTATCAGATTTAGAAATTTATGAACATTATGGAATTAGTGCAATTCAATTTGATAATGGCACAATTTGGGACAGAGAAACAATAATTAAGAAACTCACAAATCGTATTGAAGGGACATCAGGCGAAGACCATTTGGTTATTGAAGAAAGTGCTACCATTTATGGTAATGATGGGGATGATTATATTCAATCAAAGGCACCTAATAGCTATTTATATGGTGGTAATGGTAACGATATTCTGCTGGGTGGTGGTTTTGGAAATATCTTAGAGGGAGGTGATGGGGATGATATTCTGAACTCACAAGGTGGAAAGAATGCTCGCTTAGAAGGTGGAGTGGGTAGTGATACATACGTATTCGATAGAAAGGATATATATGATGATATATATCAGCTTATAGGTATTCATGATTACCGATCAGATATCGATAATAATATTTTGAAACTGACAGGGTATTATCAGAATGAGATTACTCTAAAGCAAAATAGAAGTGATTTAGAAATTTATATTGAAGGCTATAGTTCCCCAATACGTGTCTCGTATCAGTTTTCGGACTTAAGTATTTATGAGGGGTATGGCATTACTTCAATTGAATTCAATGATGGTACCATCTGGGATCGTGAAACCATCTTAGATAAAGTCAATGCGCCTCAACCTGCACTGTTCTCAATAGGTGAAGAATCTTTAATTGATGTATTGAGTGTAGAGGATGCTGAATTATTCGATCATTCTGCTGAAGGGATGTTGTTGAATGAGAACCTAGTGACATCATTGTTAATTGAATCAACTGATAACGAAATTGACTTAACTCAATTCGTTGGTGATGTAACCGCAACTACTGCATCTGCATCGGGTATTGATACTGCTACCTTAGTTAGCAATTATCGAGTAGATGTGTATGATGATCTGTTGATGCCAAATACAATGAGCATCTAATATTGGTCAGTTTTAAGTAACCCGAATCCTGCTTAAGCCGATGATTCCATAATTTGAATTATTGGCTTATTCCTTCCGATGGGTTAATTGATATGCACATAACGAAGCATATATTCCGCTAAGGAATCCATGAATACTACGTGCTCTACTCGTTACTAAATTGTATTGACCTTTCAATAAGCTAAATAACCCGAATCGCGGATAAGAAATGGACTTGAAAAACAGAAGGACTACAGCCATCAGTTGAGTTACCACACAAAACCCACAACTCTAGTCCCGATGTTCAATAGTACTGAATTATTCTGTGTAATTGATGATTTCTTTCTTAAATTTGAAGCAACCTACTGGAAATTCCTCGTATCTTTGAAATCATCTTTATCGCCATTTGGTATAAGTGTTCTCACTTCAATAATTTCAAAGCATTTTTTTCATAGCTGAAACAGGATAAAAGTCATTTATTTAAAAACTTACCTTGTTATCAACGCATGATTCACCTGATTAATATGCACCAATTGGCCCTACACGCTTTACATGTGGCGCTGATGAAAGACCAAGATGCACAATATTTATGGATTGATTCAACAACTCTGCCAGTGTGTAAAAATCAACGAATTCAGCGCTATAAATCATTAATCCAAATTGCATCACGTGGTAAAAGCTCAATGGGCTGGTTTTATGGATGTAAATTACATATTGCGATGAATCAATTTGGTGTAATTGTCTGTTCCGCTTTATCGAATGGACATGTTGCTGACGTAAAAATGGTTGAGCAATTGGTTGCTGGTACAAAAGCAAAACTTTACGGGGATCGAGGTTACATCAGCCAAGAATTAAAGAGTAGACTGCAAGTTCAAGGGATTGATTTAATTGCTTATCATCGGAAGAACATAGAATCTATTCAACTCAGCTCATCAGATGAATATCACCTAAGGCAACGCAATAAGATAGAAACATTATTTAACCCGAATCCTGCTTAAGGAAGTGAGATCGCTCATCTTGAGACTTATCCATCAGCTTGAGCATAAAAAAGCCTATGATTTGATCTGATAACACGGCTTTGTTGCACAAAGATTTCCTAACTATATGATTTTATAGGATTTGATTGTTTTTCAGTCAGGATTTTAATTTAATAAAATCAATGGCTTATATATTTATGCAACAAAACCACTTGAAATATAAACCAAGACAAATACTCAAGTATATTTTTCTGTGGTTTTGTATTTATACATGAGCACTTGGAAATATGCTGTTGTGTTTGCGACTCGTTTAGATCACCTATCGCTTGCACCGATCGAAACCCAAGTGGTGCAAGTAGTCTCATTCAGACCAATCCGTTAAACTCTTCTTCGAGCTCTCTTTTGCACTATAATCAACGCTGTCTCAGACTGCTCCCCATCATCAACAGCAAACTTAGAATGGCAATCGTAATTATCAGCTCAATCAAGGTCAGTCCAGTCTGAGAAAATCTATTCTTCATATGATTTCATCCAATCTGTGATCGAATTACACCCCCGTGATCCCTCGGTTTCCTTGTTGATTCTGCGTCAAGGTACAGCCAGATACTCTTGACTCAAGTCCAGTCGCCGTTATGGTGGTATGCATTTATATCAAGATCAGGCATTTAACATCAGTGCAATTTTAAGCGCCAATCTGGATGTTTTAGAGGTAAATGATTTGAATCGTGCCAAACTAGCCAAGCACAATTTAAGCAGAGAACAACTTGAAGATCGGCAGATGAGTGCAGATGCTGGCTTAGAATGAATGTGGAAAGGTCAATACGGTGTCCTCTCGACTCAAGTGCTCACCGATATCGGTAATGCCAGTGATACGGCGGCCGCAAAACTGAATTATCAATATTTTTGGCGCTTAACCCCGCAACTCAGCATCATTCCGAATATTGGCGCAACGTGGTTATCGGATGATCGAGCGAATTATTATTATGGTACCTTAGATACTGAAGTGGCCAAAGGTGTCACTCAATATCGTCCAGAGAGCGTGGTGATTCCTCACGTTTCGCTTGGCGCGAGTTATAACATCAATGCCAACTGGCGTAGCAGTGCGGTGGTGACCCATAAGATTTTGCCATCCAAAGTTTCAAACAGCCCTTTAATTGATCAAGCGCATCAGACCTCATTGTTCTTCGGTCTCTCCCGCAGCCTTTAAAGGCAGAAACAGCCATAAAAATGAGCGCCTGTGGCGCTCATTGTTTATTTCTATTACAGACTGTGCTTGCACTTTAATGCAATTCCGAACACTCGGGTAAAAAACCAAGCAACCCGCAAAGTTTAAATAAATATTACTAAAAACCTGATTTAAACCAAAATCTTAACGCTATATTATCGCTCTCTTAACGCCTCTTGCGCTTTATTAAACGGTTTAATCAGATAATCTAACACGCTTTTCTGACCCGTTTTAATATCCACTGTGGCCACCATACCTGGGGTGATACTAAACTGCTGCCCTGCTTTATTCTTCAGTTTATCGCTATTGGTTTGAATATAGACCCGATAATAAAACTGATCTTGCTTAACCTCATCCCGAATGGTGTCGGGTGAAATCACCGCGACTTTGCCTTTGAGTCCGCCATAAATGGAATAGTCATAGGCGGTGACTTTAACCAAAGCTTCCTGACCTGGGTGAATAAAGGCAATATCTCGTGGTGAAATCCGCGCTTCAATCAGCAGTTTTTCATCCAGCGGTACCAAGGTCATCAGCTTGCCATTTTGTGCCACCACCCCACCTAAAGTCATGACATTAATTTCTTTGACAATCCCGCGTACAGGTGACTTAAAGACGGTACGGCTCAGGCTGTCCGACTTACCCTTTACAATTTGTCCTTGCGTTTCAATATCAGTATTGGCTTTGGCCAATTCTTCACGGGCTTTGACCAAATATTGGTTACGGACATCATTCATTTGATTCCGCAGTTCGTTGGCTTGACGTTTTAAGCGTAACACCTCCACTTCACTCGCCGCGCCTTTAGCCACCAAAGGTTCGGTCATGCTCAGCTCTTGCTGTACCAATAGCAAAGCCTGCTGCAAACCCGCCAAAGACTCCTCTAAATTAAAACGACGAGATTGATACAATGCAGTTTCTTCACGCACCAAGGCGGGGTCTTTTAAGACTTCGGCAGGGAAATGCAGTGTTGTACCATTCACTTCGGCACGCAACCGTGCAGCCGTGGCTTGCGAGGCCAATAATAACGATGCCGACTCACCCACATTGGAAGCCAAACGGGTCGGATCAAGCTGTGCCAACACCTGCCCCTGTTGCACGATTTGTCCTTCTTGTACATTGAGCTTGGTTAAAATCCCACCTTCAAGTGATTGAATGGTTTGTTCTTTAGAGGAAGGCACCACTTTTCCCGTGCCTGTGGACACTTCTTCGAGCTGGAATAACCACGCCCATGCCAACAACACCAACAAACCTATACCAATAATCCAAATAAATAAGCTGGCACTTGGCAAAGGTGGTTCAATGTGTGTCACTTTGTTCGGTTGCGAGGATTGCTGGCTCATGCTGTTGCCTCCGCCTGATTGGAAACTGACTGCTGCAAGATCTGTTGTTTACTGCCATCCATCACAATTTTTCCGTCTTGTAACACAATAATACGATCCACCAATTCCAGCACTGCACGACGGTGGGTGGCAATCACCAAGGTTTTTTGCCCCAGCCACGTGTGTAAATGATCAATCAATTGTTTTTCAGTGACATCATCCAAGGCTGCGGTCGGTTCATCGAGGAGCACAATATTCGGCTGACGTAATAACAGCCGTGACAAGAGTAAAGCCTGACGTTGTCCGCCCGAAAAACCTGCTCCACCTTCCAAGACCTGATGATCTAAACCTTCTTTTTTCGCCAACACAAAATCCAAAGCCCCTGTCATTTTCAAGACCGTTAAAATGTCTTGATCTGTGGCCAAAGGTGCGCCCAATTTAAGGTTTTCCCGCACCGTTCCAAAAAATAAATGGGCATTTTGATTGAGCAAGCCCATATCACGACGCACATCGGCAGGGTCAATTAAACCCAAATCCACCCCATCCAGTTTAATTTTGCCTTGTACAGGTTCTTGCATGCCTGCCAACAGTTGTAACAGGGTCGATTTCCCTGCGCCATTGCGACCTAAGATTGCAATTTTTTCCCCTGCACGAATCTCGAGTTTTTGAATTGCCAAAGTCGCTTGCGCATCATCTTCGGCATATTTAAATAGGGTTTGGCTGAGCTCATACTGACCGTGCAAAGCTGTACGATGAATCAGATGGGCATGTTCCGCCTGATCGACAGGTTTTTTCATCAATTCATCCAAACTGGTTTTGGCCACTTTGGCTTGTTGCAAACGTCCCAGCACCCCCGAAATTTGGGCAATCGGCCCCAGCATCCGAGAGGATAAAATCGAACAGGCCACCAAGGCTCCCGTGGTCATATCGCCTTTCATGACTGCAAAACAGCCCACCAAAACCACAATGGCAAAGGTTAGGCCTTGGACTTTTTGCGTCCATGCGCCAACCACGCCCACCAATTTGCGCTGACGCATCGAAATCTCTGCCGAGACTTCATTCATATGGTTCCATTGGTTTTGAAAGCGTGCTTCGGCACGTAATAATTTAATATCTTCAATGCCCTGTACCGCTTCGACCAAGGTGGCATTACGAATTGCCCCTTCGCGCATACCTTCAGCAGCCAATTTGGCCAACGGTTTTTGAATCAAAATCCCTGGTAAAATCATCAACGGCACCACAGCCAACATCACCCAAAATAAATCGCCGCCAATTAACCAAAAAATGCCCAAGAACAATAAGAAAAACGGTAAATCGGCCACCGCTGAAATGGTGGTCGAAGTCACCAATTCCCGTACGCCTTCCAGTTCTCGAATTTGGGAAATAAAGGTGCCTGTGGACTTGGGACGTTCTTTATTTTTAATGCGTAGCGCATGACCAAAGACCCGATCTGAAATTTTCAAATCGGCCCGTTTGCCAATAATATCCGACAAATAAATACGGGCGACACGGATGCTAAATTCAAAGATCGCCGCCAACAATACCCCACCTGCCAACACCCACAAGGTCGGAATCGATTGGGCTGGAATCACCCGATCATAGACGTTCATGGAAAATAAAACCGTCGCCAAAGCCAAAATATTGGCCATTAAAGAGGCAAACATGACATCGATATAGCGTTTCCAATCCCGCAGGACAATTGACCAAAACCAGCTCGACTCGTAGGGTTTGACATATTCATCAATCCGCACATCGGGGATCGATTTTTCAGGGCGTAAAATATAGACCTGTTGTATGCTGTGTTGCAGTTGTTGCAGCGTGAGCACTTGTGCCAAGCCTTGGTCACCGCTAAATTGTACGCTGGCATTGCCTGCGGCATCGAGTTTATCTAACACCCCGACCTGCCCATCGTGCATGGCAATGAGCACAGGTAAACGCCAAGGGTTTAAGATTTCGGGACTAAAGGCACTGGCTCTGACCTGTAGGCCAATTTGCCGCCCCATCAGAGTCACCAACTCATCGCTAGATGGGTTCGGGTTCCAGTCCAGTTGTAAACGTAAACGCTCTTCCGAAGCTTCAATGCGATAATGTTTGGCAATTGTTAAAACGGCTTGTAGCCAAGGCTGGTAGTGTATAGCGGTACTCATGGCTGAATCTCCACCCCTTGAATTTTAGTGTTATTGAGTTGGTAAAGATCACGGGAGCGCCCTGTGACATGAATATATTGAATTAAGCCTGCATAAATATCGTAACGGGCGGTTTCAATTTCTTGCGCTGCACTGTGAATTGCCTGCTCGGAATTTAACAAGTCCACCACGGTACGGGTGCCCAGTTTATATTGTTCTTGATACAGTTCTTTGGTACGGGCAGTGGTGTTTTTTCGCAATGCTAAAACCTCCATTTGCTTTTGTTTATTATCAATTTGCTCTCGAATCAAGCGAATTTGATCTAAAACATCTAAGTACACGCTTTGCACCTCGGCTTTGGCTGCCTGCTCGGCATACGCCGCTGAGCGTTGTTTGGCACGTAAAGCACCGCCTTGGAAAAAATTGCTGTTGGCTTCTAGCATGACTGAACTATACATGCCATCATCTTCATTATTATTGGGATTTTTCCCGTTGAGTGCCTGATTTAAACTGCCTTTGACATAAATACTAGGGTAAACACTGCGTTTGGTTTCTTGGCTTTGGTATTGTGCCACTTGTACCGCAGCCTGTGCCGCCATCATTTTCGGAATTTGGCTAAAGCTGGGTTCTTCATATAACTCTGCATGACGAATCACAGTATCAGGCAAGCTCAGTTGTATATTGGACACGTCATAGCCCAAAAGGGTTCTTAGCGTTTGTTGATATTGCTTGAGTTGACTTTCTTGAATCAGTAAATTGGACTGCGCGGCTTCTAAATTGGACTGCGCCTGAATAGGGTCGGCCTGACTGCTAATGCCTGCTTGGGCCCGTAAATTGGCAATTTCGGCAATCCGAGCAACCCCTTGAATTTGCTGCTGGGCAATTTTAACAATTTCCCGATAACGGTTGATATTGACGATAGCATTGGCGGTTTGATAGGCAATATCATCAATACTCACGAGCACATTGGCCTGTTCTTCTAATAATTTGGCTTGTTCAATATTGACCGCACTTTTAATTTTGCCAAAGTCATACAGGACTTGGGTTGCCGATAAGCTGTAAAGTTGTCTGCCCCGTTCACCTGTGGTTAAGTCAGCGGTGCTGATACCACCTGAAATTTGTGGATAATACTGCGCCTTAGCTGCATCGATATTTGCGGCTTGCCCTGCCAAAGTGGCAATACTGCGGGTAATTTCAGGGCGGCGTTGTAGCGCTTGTTGAATGGCATCTTGTAAGCCTAGTTCGGCTACATATCCGACCGTTGCGGCATTTGTTGTGGAATGTCCAGTATTTTGAGCCGTGCTAGTCACTACAGGCAACCGTTCTTGTAGCGACTGAATATCTAATGGAAATTGCTTAAACTGCTGCAAGTTGACTTGGTTTGCAGTTGCAGATTGCGGTGCGAATAGCTGCTGAATTCTATTTTTACTGGCATCAAAATAAGATGAGGAAGGCGCTGCATAAGCAGTGCTAAACGTGCTAGATATGGGTAAAAACAAGCATAACCATATCTTGGATTGGGTTAATTTCATGGTCTAAGTGTCGAATTTCTATTATGTTTACAAATCAAAAAAGGTATTGTACTGCTGTTGTTTATAGCAGCATTCCTGTCTATTTTAAAGCCATGTGTGCCACATCGATCATGATAAATTTACAATAAAAATCAACGATACAATTGATTCGCTAATGCCACATTTCAAGCTGCATTTAAAAACAAAGAAAAGCAGCATGCACCGCACACTGCTTTTCTTTAGCTTAGGACTAAATCAAGCCGTAGCTCAATCCAACCCTATGGATATTAACCAATAATAATCTGTTGATTATCTAATAAAGTTTGTAAATTTACATCGGCAGCTTTATGCCCTTCAAGTACCAATAGGTTTGCCCAATCATGCGTACCTGCAGCACCATCACGATCCACTTTCACTGTCGCTGTGCCATTTACATCTTCGACTTTAATGTACTGCCCGATATCGTCTTGATTGACATCCAGTAATCCTTGGAAGAATCCTTGGCTAAACTCAAGCTTGTCTGCCTCTGGATTACTAATCGTAGAGCCAAGAGTGAAGTCTTTCCATGTATCAGTCCCATTACCCGCAGTCGCGTCGGCAGCAACTAAAACATCATAAAGTGCTGTATCACTACCTAGCCCACCAATCAAGATATCATTGCCCTCACCGCCTACTAGCAAGTCATTACCTAAGCCACCAAGTAGCGTGTCATCACCCTGTCCGCCGTGCAATTGGTCATCACCAGCACCACCAAGCAGATAGTCCTTGCCGTCGCCACCTTCGATGTAGTCATCGCCTGCGCCGCCGACCAGATAGTCGTCACCACCTGAGCCGTAAATGGTATCGTCACCATCGCCGCCGTTGAGGTAAGCACCTGCTGCCCAGTTAGCTTCATGCTCGGCACCTGCTTTGCTTGAAGCACCACTGCCACTTAATTGCTCGTAGGTCATGGTTTGACTGCTACCATCGCTGAAATAAACCGTGATGGTAGAGCCAGCCATCTGATCGGCATAGCTATTGTTAGGAGAGCGTGTCGTATCCGTATCAGCGACAAAACTAAACTCTTTACCCGAAGTAAATTGCCCCGAATTAAAGTTGATAGTTAAGGTTTGTGGTTTACGGTTACCCGTGATACCACTATGCCCACCAATGCTGTAACTGTTCACCATACCACCGGTGAGGCTTGCGTGACTTGGTGAGTCACTACCCCCTATAAGCGGTTTCTTTTCAAAGTAGTCTTGATTTTTTGTTTTGAAATCTCCGCTACCACCTGATGCATTAAAATGTACATCTGAATTAACAGAAGTATTCAAATCAATCACTACCTGGGTAATGCTCAAGCCGGGTTTGCTTCCCTCAAACTGTATCGTCCATGGATTATCTGGATGTTTTGATCCCGTTTCACCATTGACACCCACAGTGACTTTTCTTACATCCTCAGCGACTGTTGGAGCAGTGAGCGTATCGTTACTATCAGTGCCATGGGTAAACAGGTTATCGGTGTTTTTAATCGCTGGGTCTAAATCTGCGGTACTGGCGTCAAAGTCTAACACCGTCACAAGCAAATCTTTCACCACGGTTTTCTCATCGCCGTTACTTGCTTCCTTGGTGGTGGCTTCAATTTTCAAGTCAATGCTGAGTTGACCACCGGGCAAATCTTCTGCCGTTAGATTTGGATTAGAGATAAATACTAATTGGTCTAAATCCCAAATAATATTATCCATCAGATTTAACTCAGCACCGTCTGCATCAGCAACAAAGGTATTGGCGCCATCGGTAATGGTGCTACCCTCTGGAATGTTGGTGATCTTCAACACAGTCAGTGTTTCTGAACCATCATTATCAATCAGCGTAACATCAATACCTGAAAGCTTAATCGGGTTACCGATAATCCCTTCATCAACCACACCAGCAGCAAAGTAACCGCCAAACTTCCCTTGGTGATCGCCGCTGCCACTTTCAACAAAAGTACCAACTTCAGCGCCAAGTGTAATCAGCTCTTCGGCACTGCCATAAAGATGATAGTTATCGGAAGTTAGCTCTTTAGAAGTGGCGGTGGTCCAATCTGCGCCGACATCTTTCTCAAGCACACTGATATCAAACTTACCTGTGCGATTTAAGTTAGCGAAATAGGCTTCTATAGTGTAGTAACCCGTAGCAGGTGGTATGAAACTGTTCACATAAATTGAGCCATCACCAACACCTCCTACAAATGTTGGACCATAATCCCCGTAAGCATTCCCCGTTGTTTCAGAAAGAACTGTGCCACCAATTTCAATAAACATTGAATCGTCTGCATAGCCCTCAAAACTGTATTCACGTCCTGCTTCTAGGTAGATCAAACCGGTATAAGACACTGCATCGAATTTTCCACGGGCCACCTCACTTCCTGTAAAGTTACCAGTGAATACGTTGGCGCGTCCCGTTGAGTTAGCAGTGTTACCTTCCAATATTTGCTCAAGACGGCTTGAATCAAAAGTCGCCTTTTGGCTTTGAGTAATGGATATACCGTTATACGTCTTGAAGATTAAACCCGTTGATGGCGGCGCAGCAGGTAGATCAACTGGCGCTGACGTACCACCTGTGCCGCCTTCACCACCTGTGCCACCGTCATTAAAGATATTGGCTTTCAAGTCAATATTCACGCCATCAGCGACTGCTTCAACATGAACCTCTGCCGAGGCTGGAATATTCCACTCGCC
The DNA here is from genome assembly GCF_013417645.1 of Acinetobacter sp. YH12236. Taxonomy (NCBI): domain Bacteria; kingdom Pseudomonadati; phylum Pseudomonadota; class Gammaproteobacteria; order Moraxellales; family Moraxellaceae; genus Acinetobacter; species Acinetobacter sp. YH12236. The sequence continues at coordinate 107,397 of NZ_VPDM01000006.1, read as the reverse complement.
ATCGGTCACGTCAAAGGTGATTTCAACCGATTCCTCTGCCGAGGCGTTGGCAAAGTTTTCCTTTGGTTTAAAGGTCCAAGTGCCATTGCCATTATCGGTAATAGTACCCAACGCAGGATCCACCTGAACATTAGTCACCGATAAGGTATCGCCGTCCACGTCAGCCGCATTTACGCCAGCCAAAAGCTCGGCTTCGGTAAAGGTGATTTCACCATCCTCTTGCATCCTCATGAGAATTAAGAATCATTATATTAAATTATATATTGTTATTGTTTCTCATGAAATTTAGTATCAAAATATAGGTGACTTTTATAAACTAAAACGTCTAAAATAAAGTGACCAAAACAACATTAAATGATCTAAATTGATCTAAATTTTAGCCCACCAAAAACCATATCTTACTAATTAAATCATATACTTACAAATAATGTCATTTAATGGGATAAATCTCGGTGACCTTGCCAAGGTTGGGGTCGCGAGTTCGAGTCTCGTTTCCCGCTCCAGATTCTAAAAGCCTCAGTTGAATGACTGGGGCTTTTTTATTGTTGTTTTATTCAATATTTTACTTCATAAGAAATTTTTATACTTAAAAAAGTAAGTTTACAAAAGTGCTCTTTCAAAACTGTGAACAAAAAACCGTGTAGATGATGCTCCAGAGTATCAATCATACAAGATAAAAAAAACTCCAAAACAAAAGATAGTATTAGCTACTACTAAGTGGCTTATGTTAAACAAGATCAGCTTGCCTAGATCCTAAATATTGATGCCGCGGAGCCTGTTAATAATTTCTGTCATTGCTTCTTAATAAAAAAGCAACTAATATGCTTCTTATACCACCAAAAAGCAATAAATATGTCTACATTAAATAAGTCTTTACTACAGCAAATCAAAAAAAGACGAACCCAATTGGGCTTAAAGCAAGTTGATATGCAATCCCGTACAGGCATTTCAAGACAGCAGTACCAAAAACTGGAAAGTCAGGGCAACCCTCGATTAGAGACCTTAGAAATTATAGCGGCAGGATTAAATGCTCAACTGATGCTCATCCCTGATGATAAGGTTCATTTGATTAGACAATTATTGAATGATGAAATTAAAGTCACTATTGAAGATCAGGATGACTTAATGACTAACCCATGGAAGGGTCTTCTCGGAGGAGAGGAACCATGAATACTGTTGCCGTCCTGAAATTAACATTACATCACGGTATCGTTGGATACTTGGCAGGATTTCAGAGCGGAAAAAATATTCTGGTTTTTACAGATTCTTTCCGCTCTGATCAGCAACGCCCGACCTTGAGCCTGCTGACTTCCCCCTTGTATCCTCAAGTGGATAAGATTTTAGAAAAGACCTATGTTACACATCAGCGTTTACATCCCTTGCTATCAAACTTGCTACCAGAAGGTGCATTACGCGAACTGATTGCACAAAGCCTCAAAGTACATATAGACAATGAATTTCAGTTATTGGCAGCTTTAGGTCATGATTTACCTGGGGCACTAATTGCAACCCCAGTAGATCCAGAAGAAATCCCAGATGGAATAAAATTTAAGCTTCAGATCTCGAATCCAGATCAGATATTAAAACAAGAGATTCGGACAAATAATAAGTTTTCCTTGGCCGGCGTCCAAATGAAGTTTTCCATGAAAGCCAAAGATGGGCGTTTTACATTAGCACAGGCAACGGAAACGACTCTACTCGGGGACTGGATTATCAAAACTCCTTCTTCCAGACATGCCTTTGTTCCGCTGAATGAATACTCTATGATGATCCTTGCCAAAATGGTCGGAATAGATATCCCAGAGATTCGTTTGGTAGATATGGCACTCTTACAAGACCTTCCACCATTAAATCTACCCCAAGAGCAATATGCTTTTGCAATTAAGAGATTCGATAGGCAGAGTACTGCTAATACTACAGAGCTTATTCATATTGAAGATTTTGCTCAGATCTTTGGTTCATATCCACAGCAGAAATACAGCACCACAAATTATGAGCAGATCGGTAAGATCATTTATCACTATTCAGATAACAAAATTTTTGATATTCAGCAATTTGCCAGCCGTTTACTCGTCAATATTTTACTCGCCAATGGAGATGCACACTTAAAGAACTGGAGTATGATTTATCACGATAAAACAACGCCAAGATTATCCCCTGCATACGATATATTGATGACAAGTGTATATATTGAAAATGAGCGTCATTTCGCCTTAAATCTTGCCAAAAATAAAGATTGGTATTTAGCTGAGATGAAACACTTTGAACAATGGGCTGAAAAAGTCGGTGTTCCATGGCGTGTTATTGAAAAACAACTTCACGCCATTATGGACAAAGCACGGTCAGTATGGCCAGCGCTATTACTAGACTTACCTATGATTTCTGTTCATAAAGAAAAATTAAGAGAACATTGGAAAAAATTGCATCCAGACTTTCAGATACTTACAGATGATTAGAGGAAACCTGTAACCAAGCTAAAATTTCTCAAACAATTTCATCACATCATTTTCCGTCAGTTTCGCTTCTCCCTCATGATCTGTGCTTAGAATAGACTGTGCCAGTTCTGCTTTATTCTGCTGCAAGGCAATAATTTTTTCTTCTATGCTTTTATTGGTAATCAGCTTATACACAAATACCGGCTTGTCCTGTCCAATCCGCCATGCACGATCTGAAGCTTGATCTTCAGCAGCAGGGTTCCACCATGGATCATAGTGAATGACCGTATCTGCGGCAGTTAGATTCAGACCAACCCCTCCTGCTTTCAGACTGATTAAAAATACCGGCACTTGTCCAGACTGAAATGCTGTAATGACTTCATCTCGCTTTTTGGTCTTTCCAGTCAGCTTCACATAGCCAATTTCTGCGTGATAGAGCTGTTGTTCAATCAGTTCCAACATTGAGGTAAACTGAGAGAAAATAAGAATTTTTCGTCCCTCTTCCACCATTGGAACAACCATATCCATCAACTGTTCAAGTTTGGCAGAATACGCCTGCCCGGTTTTAACTGAATCCAGTTTCAGCAAGCTAGGATGACAACAGACCTGACGCAGCTTCAGCAAGGCATCTAAAATTTGGATTTGACTACGCTTAAAGCCTTTTTCTGCCACAATTTTCTGAATATTTGCCTGCATCGTGGCGCGAACAGCCTCGTATAGCTTGGATTGCTGCTCATTCATGTCAATATTGACTTCAATCGTGGTTTTTTCAGGCAATTCCTTGGCAACGTCAGTTTTCAAACGACGTAAAATAAAGGGTTTAATGCGGTTTACCAACTTTTGCCTTAACTGCTGATCACCGCGTTTTTCAATCGGATGACGGTACTTTTTATTAAAAATTTCTTGTGAATATAAAAATCCTGGCATCAGGAAATAAAATAGTGCCCACAGCTCACCCAAATGATTTTCCATAGGTGTACCAGTTAGACATAGACGATGTCGCGCTGTTAATTGCCGTACTACCTGTGCAGCTTTGGCACGCGGATTTTTGATATTCTGCGCCTCATCCAAAATGAGTTGATGATATTCATATTGCTTTAGTTGCTCTTCATCTCTCGCCAGAAGCGGATATGTGGTTAACACAATATCATAGTGCGGAATCTGCTCAAAATACTGATGGCGATCGGGCCCCTGTAGCAGCAGTACCTTCAGCTGAGGGGTAAATTTCTCCGCTTCTTTGAACCAGTTATGCATCAGCGATGTAGGTGCAACAATTAAGGCGGGTCTGTCCTGCAAATGACCAGCCTGCTTTTCCATGAGTAAATGGGCTAAAGTTTGTGCTGTTTTCCCCAAGCCCATATCATCTGCCAGAATCCCGCCATGCTGGGTTTCCCTTAAAAACTGTAACCAGCCTAAGCCCTGCTGCTGGTATGGACGCAACTCTCCCTGAAAACCTTGTGGTGTCGGCAGTTGTTGCTGATAGCCTTGTTTGAATTTCTGCGCAAATTGCTGCAGGCGATTACTGACCTGCCACACCATCCCCAGATGATGCTGCAATTCTAATAATTGACTCGCATCATAGCGATCTATGCTACGCTCTTCTTGCTGTAAAATGCTCTGCAGATGCAACAATACCGGCTTAATGTCCTTTGCGGATAAAGCCAAATCTGGTTGATCCGCTGCAGTTTTCAGGGTGAAAATGTGACTGGCATTCAGATGACCAAAAATCCGTGGATCAAGTAAATCAGGCTGTTCTTTCACCAAAGCCACAAGTGCATCGAGTAAATCATAGCTATTGCCTGCACTGTCCTGAACGGTCGCCCCGATATTGAACCAGTCTTGTTGGCTTTCAGATTCAGTGATGGAAATATTTAAATTTTCAACATATTGCAGCTTAAATGGGCTGTGTTCCAGATGCTCTATCTGCCATCCAATCAATTCAATTTGATTGATGGGCATCAGCTGTTTGATCCAGTCTCCATAGAACGCAAAAACCATAGAATCAAGACGTTGTTTATCCAGTTTTAATTGCTGGTAATAATTAAGATCTTTTACCCACTTCAGTGATTCGACCAATAGCTGTAAACGCTGGATTGACTGTTGTTCCTGAACTAAGTCCCGAAGCTGTCGCACCATTTTGCCATGCTGCTCACCAATAAAACTGTCACCTGATGTACCTGCTTTTATTCGCCCGCCTGCATAGGAGAATTCAATTTCGGCACAAACAGACTCTTCCCATTTCCAATCAAATTTATCTAAAACACCGAAGCGTAAAATTGGCTGGGGACTACCCTCAAGGACATCAATATGCTGAATAGACTCGGGCCGAGGCAGATTTTTCACGTCTGAATATTGATGAGTCAGTTGCTCAAACTCTGGCAAGAGCATAGATGGAAGATCAGGCATCTGTAAAAAATGGTACAGAAGATTTGCCGTATATTCACCATATAACTGGCCCACCGTGTTGTGTTGAATATCCACATAACACGGTGGCTGGCTCGCGAGAATCTGAATATGAGGATTTGATTTTAAATCGAGTCGAATATCACCATTGACCAATTCAATATTTAAATGCTCAGTCTGTTGTTTAGCCCCTTGTTCCCATCTAAATTCGATGTTGTAGCCTTGTTCTGACCATTGAAGTGCAGCATGGCTCTTTTTTTTCCAATAAACATCGCCACTTTGAATAAAAAATTTGAAATGCTCCAATAAAATTCTGGAGATATCAAGATTGCTTTGATAAAAGCGTTCGTCACTGTTTATTTTGGCATAATAATAAATCTGGTTAAATAATTGTCGTTTTTGTTCAGGTAAAGTCAGATGCTTTCTGGTGATATTTTCATATTGGGTATAATAACTTTCCCCCGCAATTGAGCCGTTTTTATTGCGTCTGGCCTTCTGAACATCAACTGTCAATTTCTTTAAGCTGACAGACTGATCTAGCAGGTAAATTAAATAATTGTTTGTTTTGACAGATTGCTCTGGTTCAGTCTGTTGTAAATACCGTTTAAAATCATTCAACCAGCGCTGCGCCTGATCATCCCCCCGTTGGCGTTTTGCGATTCCCTGCGGGGATTGAGAGTCAGCATAACGCTGCTGAAATTCCTGGCGATATTCCTGAAAGAATAACCGCGCTAAAGCAGCAGCATGTTTACAGTTATATCCAACCGGACAAGTGCAGTCGTCATCGATTAAACGGTCTTTTTGGGGATTATAGGTAATTGCGGTATCGTAATAATCTGTTCCTTCAATTTGGGCATACATCGTAACCCCGTCTTTTTCCTCAAAGAACTCAATCGTTTCCCTATCAATGTGTTTAGCATAGCTCAGACTGCGCTGAAGAGTTGCAGTACTAAAGCGAGATAGAAAATTGATCAATGAGGACATAATTACCAGAAACCAAAAATGTTTATACAATTATAACGGACAAAGCTGTCATTTCAGAACAGTACTGCTCGCCAACGTATCAAAAGGAAATAAATCCATGCTCAAAAACTTAATGTTTACTACAATGGATGGGGTGAATATTGGCTTTGGGGTACATTGGTTTCCTCAACCGCAATCACAGGTCGGCCATTAATCGCCTTTGAATACAGTGCAGAAGCGATCAGTAAAGGTTTAGAACTTTCCTCCACATCAAATGGATATCATGGGTGAGGCACTGAATATTCCTCGACAAGCTCTTGTGAAACTTGGTACTCAGGAAGCAGAACTTTGTGTCCAAGAAGTTGATGAAATTATTGGCTCGATTTGTAAGGTTACAATCTGATTCAGCAATATCGCTCATGACCTATTACCTGGACAAATTCAAGCAGAGACTCTCCAACTGATCCAAAATAGGATTGAGCATAATATTCATTTATTGCACTAAATAGCTTTCACAAAGCTTCTATGAAGGGCTTATTCTAACCGTTGTTTTATTACGGCATAAGCTACACCAGTCACCACACTTCCAATCGCAATCGCCAATAAATATTTTAATGGATAATTCATCGCATTCGGAATGATCAGTACCATTACACCGCCATGAGGAGTGACTAGTTCACATTTAAATAATGCAACCAAAGCCCCAGTTACAGCACCACCTGCGATCGCACATGGAAGCACTCGAATCGGGTCTTTGGCAGCAAACGGAATAGCCCCTTCCGAAATGAAACATAGGCCCAGAACTACAGCAGCCTTCCCTGCATCTTGCTCAGGTTTGGCAAATTTATGCTTTGCTAGAAAAGTTGCAATTGCCATACCCAATGGCGGTACCATACCCGCAGCCATGGTAATCGCCATCGGTCCGTATGTTTGTGACGTAAGTAAGCCCACCGTAAAGGCATAAGCCGCTTTGTTTATTGGGCCCCCAACATCAATACACATCATACTCCCAAGGATAACCCCCATGATCATGGCATTGGTCGTCCCCATATTGGCAAGGAAGTGTGTGAGTAATTCAAACAATTGTGCAACAGGCTGTCCAACCACATAAATCATGATTAAACCAACAGCTAAACTGGCCAATAGTGGAATAATCAATATTGGTTTTAATGCTTCTAGGCTACTCGGGAGTTTAAGCTGTTTCGATAAAAATAACGCAATATAACCTGCAATAAAACCTGCAACTAATCCACCGAGAAAGCCTGCCTCTAATTGTGTGGCAAGTAAACCGCCAATCAAACCTGGAGTTAAACCCGGACGATCCGCAATAGAATAAGCAATGTAACCTGCCAGCATAGGTACCATAAGAGTAAATGCTGCAGCACCTATTTGCTTTAAGGATGCGGCAAAGCTTCCTTCAACAGGATTGAGGCCAAACATAAACGAGATGGCAATGATCAAACCGCCCGCCACCACCATCGGCAGCATGAAAGACACCCCTGTTAAAAGGTGTTTATAAATTCCTGTTTTTTCTTTGTTTTCATTTCCTGTCTTAGTGGCTATTTGCTTACCCGTTTCAAGCACTTTGGCCTCAGCAATTGCATTTGCAAAAGTCTTATCCGTTTGCTTAAGGGCAAATCCTGTACTGCAGCGATATACACATTTGCCTACAAAGCGATCTGTATTGACCTCAATATCCGTTGCTAAGATCACCACATCTGCTTTGGCAATACTTTCTGCCGATAAAATATTTTTAGCCCCAACCGATCCTTGGGTTTCAACATCAATCTGATAACCGTGCTTTACTGCACCTTGTTGTAAGGCTTCGGCCGCCATAAACGTATGCGCAACACCAGTTGGACATGCTGTAATGGCGACAAACCGTGTAACCCCTACATTTCAGTAAGTTTATTTCGCTACGGTTTGGACTATGTTCAAATGGCTATTCTACGTTTGATTGGTTTTGGAAAAAAAGAAGAATTTAAGAAAGTGCTAGCAATTTTAAGAAAGAAAAAGCCTGATAGGGCAAGGATCCTATGAAATTTGTCGTGTACAGAGGTAATTTTTATGAAATCTAAAATCATGAGAAAAAGATAGAAAAGCACTTAGTCAGTTTCGGAGTATTATTTAAAACGTGGAGATGTTTTTCCTATGTTGATTAGTCAATTTATTTACGAATGAGGTATAAAGTTTTATCTAATTTTTCTTTTTATCCAATTTAAAATTAAGTGCGTACACGGCCTCAACTTTCAATAAAGTATAAAAGGTGTTTGTGTAGGCAATACCCTTACTTTTGATAAGCCAAAAGAAAGCAAAAGCCTTTGTTACCCATACATAACATCCCTATTATGATGGATAACGTGTGGCATCCCTGCCACACTCGTGTATCCAAACGTTGCTTAAATTAAACTATGTAATAGTGGCGACATAAAGGTGCTCTTATCGCTATATATTAAAAACTTAGTGGAACACTGTTTCTAAAGCTTTTAAACCCACTTTGGGATCAAGTAGACCGTTGTAAATTTCAGGGATTTCACGTTCCACCCCAAAAAATTCATAAATGGCAAGCATCGCCCCACGAACTGAATATTCCACAGTAAAGACCACGTCATCTTCAATTTCCACAAACTGTCCAAGGAAAGCAAAGTTTTGTGAGCCTTGTGGAATTACCTGTGGACGGTCCCCCGGTTTACGGCAGGCGAATAGGGCAGAGGCGTATGGCATCATGGCGGTAGTAACATCAGTCGTTGCCAAAACATGATCTAAAATGTCGTCAAAACCGAGCTGTTTAATCAGTTCTGTTAGGATTTCTTGCCCCGTGGCTTCGGACATTGGTTTTTTGATGTAATCGCCTATATGGTCAATTTGGAAACCGTAGCCCCATAAGGTATATAAACCTTCAGGTAAGTCGGCAAAGTGTGGCTGTGCAGGAACCACGATGGATAAATGCCAACCCGACTCATACCAAGTCATGAGTGCGCCTGTGCCTGGTTCGTTGCCTGTATAGTCAATAATACGTTTAAGTAGCACGTCATCTTTCATGGTCAGAGTGAAAGACTCCCACTTATGTTCATCGACATTGCCATAAAAAGTCATTGGACGGCCAAAGTCTGGGGCTTTTTGTGCCAGCGTTTCCCAAAGCGTCCAGCCATGATCTTCTCGATGACGAATAAGGGCAGGCACGTCATGATTACCGCCATAACGTGAGTCTGCTGTAATAGAGCCTAAAGTGAAAATAGCTAAATCATTGGCTTTCAGATTAATTTGCTCTGAGCCTTCAGGCAATTGTACATATAGACGTGAAGCGTAGCGTTCTTGAGTTTCAGCATTGGTAATGAAGTCTGCATCTGTGACATAGTGTCCAAAACGCACATCGACGCCTTGTGCGACTAACCAACGCTGTAGGGGCAGAATCATCGAGTCATATTGGTTGTACTTGGTACGTTTCACACCCGCTAAGGTATGAATGCGTGGCAATTCTTGAATAAAACGCAAGAAATAGCGTCTTAACTCTGCTGCACTGTGCCATTTTTGAAAAGCGAAAGTCGTGCGCCACATGCGCCAGAAATTGGTTTCAAAAAAGGTTTCATCAAAAAACTCATCAATGCGGCGACTGCCAATTTTTTCTTCTTTTGAAGCTAATAGGCGCAGCATCTGTGCACGATGTAGCGTATTCAGACCAAGCTTTGCTGCATCCGCAATGACATGTTCGGCATCAATCAACCGTGCATTGGCGTGGGTTTTCACTTTTTCATTAAACTCACGACATTCTTCACGCACCGAAATGTCTGGATTTTCCAAAGATGGAATACTGGAAAATAAGTCCCATAGGCACAAATAAGTTTCATCGGTCAGCATTCGCCCACCACGTGTTACCCAAGCTTGCGCGGCATGCGGTGTATGTCCACCATCCATCGAACCACCTGAAATATCGAGTTCTTCTAAAATATGGATATTTTTAGCAGGGACTTTGGCATCACGGATTGCAAATGCAGCAGCAGCCATACCTGCGATACCACCACCAATAATCCAAAGATGGGACTGTTGCGCGTCTAATGGGGTGCGCTTCTTATTTTGCATGGTTCACCTTTAATTATGATGTTAAAAATTATGAAGTAAAAAAATTGGTTTAGAAAAACCTTAAAAATAGTATGTCTTTTTATATATGAAAAATGTATGAAATGGGAAGCAATCCCCTCATTATATTTTGTAATCAAAAATAGACGTATGATGGCTATTTTTAATACACATTTGTCTTTTTATTAAAATTGAATATGATCTAAATAATTGATGTTAATGTTTATTGTTGAGTAATTGCTCTATTGTTGTTTTCACTATGCCGTATGCTAAATTTCTTTAAAAATAGGCTTTTTATTTATCATTAAAAAATATCTTTGTACACGACAAAAAAAGATAACTCATTGAAATAATGGCATAATACTTGTTTTCTGACGACGAATATGATGACACATTTCAATGAGTTACATCTCATCTTAAACAAATATCTAAAGTGGAACAAGTCACATGCAAAATGTTTTACACTGATTATGCTTGCATTAATTGTAAAACAGACATGTAATCTTTCTTCTGCATCTAAAGCCTTACCCATCAAGTGCTTACCACAATCATTTTATCGACGTATACAACAACGCTTCTTTGCAGATCAGTATTTCGATTATCGTCAAATTTCTCAGTTAATTTTCAATATATTTTCATTCGATAAAGTCCAATTAACTTTGGATAGAACTAATTGGAAATGGGGAAAACGAGATATTAATATCTTGATGTTAGCCATCGTCTATCGTGGAATAGCGATACCTATTGTTTGGACATTGCTCAATAAACGTGGAAATTCAGATACAAAAGAGCGTATTGCTTTGATTCAACGCTTTATCTCCATTTTTGGTAAAGATCGTATTGTGAATGTGTTTGCAGACAGAGAATTTATCGGTGAGAAATGGTTTACATGGTTAATTGAAAATGACATTAACTTCTGTATACGTGTTAAAAAAACTTTATTGTGACCAATCACTTAGCCAAGAATCATAAAATTAGTGATTTATTTCGTCATCTTCAAGTTGGTCAAACTGAATGTCGTAAACGACGTATTTGGGTTGGTCGAGTGAAACTGTATATTAGTGCGCTACGATTAGAAGATGGAGAACTTTTACTTGTTGTTTCTCCTATGTTTAATGCTTCTGCTATTCGTGATTATGCATTACGCTGGGAAATCGAAACGTTATTTAGTTGTCTCAAAGGACGTGGATTCAATCTTGAAAATACTCGTTTAACAGACCCTAGACGAGTCAAGAAATTGATAGCACGGTTTGGACTATGTTCAAATGGCTATTCTACGTTTGATTGGTTTTGGAAAAAAAGAAGAATTTAAGAAAGTGCTAGCAATTTTAAGAAAGAAAAAGCCTGATAGGACAAGGATCCTATGAAATTTGTCGTGTACAGAGATCTGTGTTATAGCGTTTTAAAACATCAGACTGCCTATCAAAGAGATTATTTATTAGCCGAATAATCTCAAAACCTGATTGACTACCAAGACGGTATCTCAGGTCGCTGACTTCACATATATTAAAACTCATTCAGATTGGGTCTAAACCACATTTATTATTGATGTTTTTTCATGTGCAATTGTTGGCTGGAAAGTATCAACACGTAAGAATACAGATATGGTGCTTGATGCGCTGAGTTATGTATCGTCTTTTGAGCTTGAAGCAATGTACGATTATAAGATTAACCCGTTAGGTCAGGTGGCCTAACTTAAATAAAAAAGTCTCCGACAAACCCGGTACGGTTCAGTTTTTGCATAGACCCAAGTGTTAAATCATCATTACGATTCTTGCGTACCACACCATGGACACGTGAAAAAGTAGAAAGCTTATATTTGTACGTCTTACGCCAAAAGGCCAAACAGAAACCGTAGCCTCAGGCAACACCCCTCTCATCATAAAATTATACCAGTCAGTAAAACACTCTTAGATTAAGCATATGAATGTTGGTTATTATTGTTGATTATCACAATAAATTAGTGACCAAAAATCAAAGTACCCTACCCCACCTTAAATTACGTCACACAAAATTAAAACTCTATATAACTGTTATATATAGAGTTTATTAACATACCAATTATGTAATTTAGTGTATTTTATGTCGGTGACTCTTGCCAAGGTTGGGGTCGCGAGTTCGAGTCTCGTTTCCCGCTCCAGATTCAAAAAGCCCTGATCGAAAGATTGGGGCTTTTTTTATTGTCGTTCTCAATGACTAAATATTCTGCCTAACCCTGCTTTTTTCTCAAATTAAGAAAATTTTCTTTAAATCTTGAATCTCTAGAACTCTGGTTCGATTTATCTTTTTAGGGAACTCCTGCTAAAAGGATTGCACTTCATACAGGTTTAAGCATCTAATTCATCCAAGCAATTAATGATAAAAAACCATAAAAAAAGCCCATTTGAGGGGAAATGGGCTTTTGTAAACATCAATGTTAACGCTCTAATATGACAATCTGGTTAAATTTCATATCTATAGATTAAAATTTTTTGAGATCCCATTAGATTCCCAATAGTTGCTTACACCATGGAATTGAAATATCCCGAGTTAAAGGGGCTAAAGGCAGGTCTGGATGATTAAGATCAACCCATTGCATTTCCGCAAGTTCAGCCTGAACCTGAGGCTGACTTTTTAACTTAACCTGATACAAATAACTGACCAGCGAATGATTCAATTCGTTCGCAGCCACGGTTTCATATTTGCCAATATAAGACAGTATTTCCATCTCACAGCCTGTCTCTTCCAGAACTTCCCTAGAAAGTGCAGCTTCAGGCAATTCATTGGGTTCCAGCTTTCCGCCCACATGCATAAAGAAATCGGTATCTTTTTTACGAACCAACAAAATCTGATTCTGTTCATTCAGAATGATAGCCGCAGCAATCGTAATCACTTTATTACTCATACCGATTCTACTGCCTTTACACTTTTATTCCATTTCGGTTCAGGCGCATGATAATGCTCCAAAGCATCCAAAACTTCCTCAATTGAACTTGAGGAAATCAAGGCATCGGTAAAACGTGACTGGGTAAATCCAGCCTCAGTCGTTTTCATCAAGAAATTCAGCAATTCATCATAAAATCCATGGATATTTAAAAATGCACAAGGCTTCTGATGAAGGCCCAACTGCCCCCAGGTCAACTGCTCAAAAATTTCTTCTAAAGTCCCCACCCCGCCCGGCAAAGCAATAAATGCATCCGCCAGATCAGACATTTTTGTTTTACGTTCATGCATATTTTTCACCACATGCAGCTCTGTTAACAGCGGATGGGCCAATTCTGCATCGACTAGATTTTGTGGAATTACTCCAATGACTGTTCCACCAGCATGTAATGCACTATCAGCCACAACACCCATCAGTCCAGCTCGGCCGCCACCATAAACCAGCGTGATTCCCCGTTTCGCAATAGACTCACCCAAAGCTTGGGCCTGCTCTTTAAAATTTTCGCTATTCCCCATAGCTGAACCACAAAAGACTGCAATAGATTTCATTTTTTATCCCCTCATCGATCAACATATTCTAACTGCATTAAAATAAAAAAATTGTCTTAAAAACAAGCAAAATAACCATAATCGGCTAATTTATCGAAGCGCATGATTCAGAATAAATCCTCACTTCTACAGAAAAATACGGATAATTTTCAGTCAGACTTGTACGCATTGACTTACATCGATTCCGGTTCTTTACGGCTATCCCGAATAGTGGAATTTTCCTATGATACTTACATCAGGAACAGGAAGTTCCATATAACAATGACAATAGATAAGCACAAGGATTGTAAGGTACGACAGGAGTTATACCGAGCTAACCAATACGAAAAACCCCGGCAGGATGCCGGGGTTTTTTATTAATTTTTATTTAGTCAATCAGGCTGCCAATGACCTGAGATTTTATATTTGGCTATTTTTTGAATAGGACTACTGATCTCAAATGGATCAGACAGCAGGATTTGACAAATGCAAGCCAATCCACAAGGATAAGTGAATAAAAATAATCATGAGTAGAACAATATGTCCCATCCGCTTTCCAGCCTTGAATATCAACCTGATATTCTGGGTGAAGGTTATGAACAGGCCACTTTAGAATTCCCGCCAGATACTGAAGGTACAGTAGTTGCCACACTGATCCGCAAAAAGGCAGACCAGCCCACCCCTAAAGCTGTCCTTTATATTCACGGCTTTATTGATTATTTTTTCCAGACTGAAATGGCAGAGCGTTTTAATCAGCAAGGTTTTGATTTTTATGCACTGGATTTACGTAAATACGGCCGATCCTATCTGTCCCATCAGAAACTTTATAATGTCTATCATCTATCAGAATACGATGCAGAAATCAGCCAGGCTCTTGAAATTATTGGACAGGAAGGCCATGACACGGTTTTACTCAGTGGCCATTCTACTGGCGGGCTAATTACTACCCTGTATGCGGCACATCATCCGGATCATCCCTTAATTAAAGGCTTATGGCTCAATAGCCCTTTTTATGACTTTAATATGACGCCTTTTGAGAAAAAGTTTCTGGTGCCTAAATTAAGCCGTCTGGGAAAACGTTTTCCGGAAATGCTATTTCCCAGCCGCTTAAATCGTCATTATGTGCCTAGTCTGCATATCAGCTATCAGGGTGAATGGCATTTTGATCTGGAATGGAAAAAACCTAGCTATCACTGGGTGCGTCTGAGTTTTGTACATGCCATTCACGAAGCACAAAAAGAAATTCATCAGGGTGTGCGTTTAAATATTCCAACTTTGCTGATGCATGCCCACAAAACCACTTATCCCCTACGTTTTAACCGTAATGCTCAAACCAGTGATGTGATTCTTCAGGTACGCGATATGATTGAACATGCGCAGAAAATCCAGGGCGATGTGCAACTCTGTTCGATTCAAAATGGGATACATGATCTGGTTCTTTCAGAAAAACCGGTTCGTGAGCAGGTCTATCAGCAGCTATTTCAATGGCTGGAAAATAAAGCCCTATAAGCCAGATGAATAAGATAGGTAGCAAGCTCTGCCTGTCTTATTTTTCAATAATTTTATTTATCTATTTCGCTTGGATATGAAATAAAAATATCAAGCTGATCAGTAATGCTTTTTACATATTAAAATCATGTCATTATAAAAATAAAATATTGAAATTTATAAAAATAATAAATTCCATTTTTATCCAAATGTTGCCTTTTGTAGCAAGCTTGTAAGTATTTATCCTGCGATTTTTTTCCCTCTCTATAGTAGAGCTGAGATGTTGAATCTGAGGGCTTTTGCAGAGCAGAAGTGGTTCGGCATTCATCAATAATAATCATATCAAGGAATAGAATTATGCGTTATGCAGATCCCAATACTGACGGTTCAAAAGTGCAATTTAAATCCCAATACGAAAACTTTATTGGCGGCAAATGGGTTCCACCCGTCAAAGGTGAATATTTTGATAATGTCTCGCCCGTAGATGGTAAAGCCTTTACCAAAGTTCCGCGCTCATCAGTGGAAGATATTGAACTGGCGCTGGATGCGGCTCATGCCGCCAAACAGCAATGGAATAACAGCTCCCCTACTACCCGTTCCAATATTTTATTAAAAATTGCCGACCGACTTGAAGAAAATCTTGAGTTACTAGCAGTTGCAGAGACTTGGGATAATGGCAAGCCGATCCGAGAAACCCTGGCAGCCGATATTCCTTTAGCCATTGACCATTTCCGCTATTTTGCCGGCTGTATTCGCGCCCAAGAAGGCGGAATTTCTGAAATTGATGAAGATACCATTGCCTACCATTTTCATGAGCCATTGGGCGTGGTCGGGCAGATTATCCCGTGGAACTTCCCGATTCTGATGGCTGCCTGGAAACTGGCGCCTGCCCTTGCAGCCGGAAACTGTATTGTGCTGAAACCCGCTGAACAGACACCGGTGAGTATTTTGGTGCTGGTCGAACTGATTCAGGACCTGTTACCTGAAGGGGTGTTAAATATCGTAAATGGCTACGGCGTTGAAGTCGGCCGTCCACTGGCGACTAATCCACGCATTGCCAAGATTGCCTTTACCGGTTCGACCGCTGTGGGTCAGCTGATCATGCAATATGCGACTGAGAATATTATTCCCGTCACGTTAGAACTTGGAGGGAAATCTCCGAACCTGTTCTTTGCTGACATCATGGATCAGAAAGATGACTTCCTGGAAAAAGCCCTGGAAGGCTTTACCATGTTTGCTTTAAACCAGGGTGAAATCTGTACCTGTCCTTCACGTGCGCTGATTCAGGAAAGTATTGCCGACCAATTCCTGGAACTCGCAGTAGAGCGAGTGAAAAAGATCAAGACCGGCCATCCGCTGGATACCGAGACCATGATCGGGGCTCAGGCTTCACAGGAACAGCAGGACAAGATTCTCGGCTGTATTGCAACAGGTCGTGAAGAAGGTGCGGAAATCTTGTTAGGCGGCAATGAGCGTCAGGAAGTAGGACAAGGTTTTTATATCGAGCCAACAATTTTTAAAGGTTCCAATGACATGCGAACCTTTCAGGAGGAAATTTTTGGACCGGTATTGGCAGTGACCACGTTCAAAGACTTTGATGAAGCCATCAAGATTGCCAATGATACCATTTATGGACTCGGTGCCGGTGTCTGGTCACGTTCAGCACATACCTCTTACCGCGCTGGTCGTGCGATTCAGGCCGGTCGGGTCTGGACCAACTGCTATCACATCTACCCGGCTCATGCAGCCTTTGGGGGATATAAAAAATCCGGGATTGGCCGCGAAAACCATCGCATGATGCTGGATCATTATCAGCAAACTAAAAACCTGTTAGTGAGTTATTCAACCAAACCAGCAGGCTTCTTCTAAACTGATCTGAATTCGGGTGGACTTCGGTCCGCCTGATTCATTCATTATTTCAAACAGAATTTTAAACTGATTGGTAAAAATTTATAAAGAGAGTCATGAGGATATATTTGTATTTTTAAGGGCTGTATTAAACGAATAAATAAAACTGCATAAAAAATAAGAGATTATTTATAATTATGTTGATTTTAAATAAGTTTGTCATTTTTTATGCTTTCTGATCGTTTAAAAATCCAGCATAAAGCCTGTGCTTTCATTTAAAGTCGACTTTTCATGCTACGCAAGACTGTGTATAACAATGAACCCCTGAGGGAAAGCAATAAGCATAGGCAAAATTGCTTAAAAAGCGTTAGACTATGCAGTAATAATGTCATGATTCGGTCTGGTATAGATCAAAAAAGAAGGTGAAGGTTGATGCCGCTCAATACAGTTGAAGAGCTTGTAGCAGATATCCGTGCAGGAAAAATGGTTATCCTGATGGATGACGAAGACCGTGAGAATGAAGGCGATCTGGTGATTGCTGCGACCCACGTGCGTCCTGAAGACATCAACTTTATGATCACCCATGCGCGTGGTCTGGTTTGCCTGACTTTAAGCAAAGAACGTTGCCAGCAGTTAAGTCTACCCTTGATGGTGGATGCCAACGGCGCTCAGCACGGAACCAACTTCACCCTTTCAATTGAAGCAGCCAACGGCATTACTACTGGTATTTCTGCAGCTGAACGTGCGCACACCATTCAAACTGCGGTGGCTGCACATGCCAAACCAAGTGACATCGTACAACCTGGTCATATCTTCCCATTGATGGCACAGCCAGGTGGCGTATTGCACCGTGCTGGTCATACCGAAGCCGGTTGTGACTTGTCTCGTCTTGCGGGTCTTGAGCCAGCTTCTGTGATCTGCGAGATCATTAAAGAAGACGGCACCATGGCACGTCGTCCAGATCTAGAAATTTTTGCGGAAAAGCATGGTCTGAAAATTGGTACCATTGCTGATCTGATCCATTACCGTATGACCAATGAACAAACGGTTGAGCGTATCGATCAGCAAAGTATTGATACTGAATACGGCAGCTTTGACCTGTACCGCTATCGTGAACTGGGTAATCCGGATATCCATCTGGCCTTGGTCAAAGGTGAGCCTAAAGAGGGCGTGACCACAGTGCGTGTACATGGTTTTAACCCGACCCGCGACTTGCTCAAACTGAACAAGCAGGATGGCGAACCAGCTTGGAACCTGGACCGTGCACTAAAAGAAATTTCCAAGAGTGAACGCGGTGTTCTGGTCTGGATTGGCCAGCGCCATTTACAGGACTTAGGCCCTGCCTTAGATGCACTTACAGCACCCAAAAATGTAAAATCTAATGCTGCCCTGTCTCAGCAGTATCAGACCATTGGGGTCGGCGCACAAATTTTACGTGACCTCGGCGTGGAAAAAATGAAGCTGCTCAGCTCTCCATTACGTTTCAATGCCCTGTCCGGCTTTAACTTAGAAGTGGTGGAATACATCACCGCACAACAAACATCAGAGAAATAATCGAGGTTCCTATGGCAGTTCGCCGTATTGAAGGTATGTTGCATCTCGCGAACGAAGACCGTTATGCGATTTTAGTTGGTCGTTTTAATAGCTTTGTTGTTGAACATCTGTTAGAAGGTGCCATTGATACATTGAAACGCCATGGCGTATCAGAGGATAATATCACTGTTGTTCATGCACCTGGTGCCTGGGAACTTCCTGTGGTTGCGAAAAAACTGGCAGCTTCAGATCGTTTCGATGCCATCATCGCGTTGGGCGCTGTGATTCGTGGCAGCACGCCTCACTTCGATTTTGTAGCTGGTGAATGTGCCAAAGGTTTGGGCGTGGTTGGCCTGGACACTGGCTTACCAGTGATTAATGGTGTATTGACTACGGATAGTATCGAACAGGCGATTGAACGCTCGGGTACAAAAGCAGGTAATAAAGGTAGTGAAGCTGCCTTGACTGCTATTGAAATGGTTAACTTGTTAAAGGCTATTTAACGCTATGTCGCAAACACTTCAAGCAACTTATGCAGCAAAACGTAAAGCACGTCGCTTTGCTGTACAAGGAATTTATGAATGGCAGATGAGCCACAATCCGGTGCATGAGATTGAAGCACGTACTCGTGTGGACAATGCCATGCACAAAGTGGATCTCAGCTATTATCATGAATTGTTGACTCAAGTGGTTGCCAATCATGAAGCATTGGATGCTTTGCTTATCCCTGTGCTGGATCGTGAACTTTCTGCACTTGATGGTGTAGAACTCGCTACACTTCGCCTAGGCGCCTATGAACTCAAAGAACATCTTGAGATTCCATACCGCGTGGTTCTGGATGAAGCAATTGAGTTAGCTAAACACTTTGGCGGTGCAGACAGCCATAAATACATCAATGGTGTATTGGACCGTTTAGCAACAACTTTACGTGCAGCAGAAAAACAGCAAGCCAACTAATCTAGTCGAATTGTTATATGGCTGAGTTTTCGATTATCGATACCTATTTCAATCGTCAGAATAAAAATTCTGTCGATTTAGGCATTGGCGATGACTCAGCCTTGCTCACCCCTCCTCCACAGCAACAACTGGTCATCTGTGCCGACACCCTCGTTGCTGGACGTCATTTTCCTTTAGACACCGATCCTCATGCGATTGGCTGGAAATCTGTCGCTGTTAATCTTTCTGATATTGCAGCCATGGGCGCGACCCCGCATAGTATTTTACTCGCCTTGAGCCTACCCCAAATTGATCATGACTGGTTAAAAGCCTTTAGTCAGGGTCTCTATGATTGTTGCGATCAATTTGGTGTGAGCTTAATTGGTGGTGATACCACACAAAGTCCTCATTTGACCTTATCTGTGACTGCCCTGGGCTGGGTAGAGATTGGTAAAGCTGTACCCCGTTCAGGTGCCAAGCCTGGTGATCTGATTTGTGTATCCGGTACAGTGGGTGATGCTGCTTTTGCTTTAAATCATCTCGGTCACCCATTACAGCAACGTTTGGATTATCCAACCCCACGCTGTCAGTTGGGTACTGCCTTAAAAGGCCTAGCTAATAGCATGATTGATGTTTCAGACGGTCTGGCACAAGATTTAGGACATATTCTTAAGGCATCAGGTATAGGTGCAAAGCTAGCGCTTGAAAACTTACCCATCAGTCCTGCCCTGCAGGCATTAAATGATGAACAGCGTTGGCAATACGCCCTCGCGGGTGGTGATGACTACGAGTTATGCTTTACAATAAACCCGCAAAATTATGAAAAATTATTGCAAAAACATCTGGATGTTTCGATTAGTATAATTGGCTCCATTCAGCAGCAACACGGTTTAACTTTTGAAAAAGATGGCGTAGATCATTCACTTCAATTTAACGGATATCAACATTTTGCATAAATCTGCGATCAATTTTAAAAGCATGTCATGGACCAACCGGCTCATTGTCTTTAGTGGGGTAGGATTTGGTTCTGGTCTGGCGCCTAAAGCCCCCGGAACTTTTGGTTCAGCTTTTGCACTTTTATTTGTACCCATCTGGCTCTACTTAGGTTTTGTAAATAGTCTTTTTGCCATTGTCATCATGTCCCTGGTTGGCATATATATCTGTGGCCAAACTGCCAAAGTCATGGGTGTGCATGATGATGGACGTATTGTCTGGGATGAGTTTGCAGGACAATCCATCACCTTTTTGCCACTGATCTATTTAGGTCAGATGAACTGGTTATGGCTACTCATTGGCTTTGCCCTGTTCCGATTATTTGATGTCTGGAAACCTTGGCCGATTCGAGTCATTGACCGTCAGGTTGGGGGTGGTTTTGGCATCATGCTGGATGACATTATCGCTGGCCTCTGGGCAGCACTTTGTATTTGGATTTATTTTTACTTCACGATGGCTTAAGCCATATCTAGGATTAGAACATGTCTACGACTGTGATTATTCTTGCTGCAGGTAAAGGAACCCGTATGCGTTCCAACTTACCGAAAGTATTACAACCGCTTGCAGGACGACCTTTACTCGGCCATGTGGTCGACACAGCAAAAAAACTCAATGCAGACAATATTATTACCATTTATGGTCATGGCGGTGAGCAGGTTCAGTCCGCATTTGCAGACCAGAATATCCAGTGGGTAGAACAGGCTGAACAGCTTGGTACCGGTCATGCCGTACAAATGACACTACCTGTTTTGCCTAAAGATGGTATTTCACTAATCCTGTCGGGTGATGTCCCTTGTATTAGCCAGCAGACACTTCAGAATCTGCTTGATGCTACTCAAGAGCAAGGTATTGGCCTGGTGACATTAACGCTTGCAGATGCCAGTGGTTATGGTCGTATCGTACGTAAAGATGGTCAGATTCAAGCCATTGTTGAACATAAAGATGCTTCTGAAGAACAGCGTCAAATTAAAGAAATTAATACCGGTATTTATGCGGTCAGTAATGCCAAGTTACATGAATGGCTTCCACGTTTAAGCAATGACAATGCACAAGGTGAATATTACCTGACCGATATCGTGGCAATGGCCTTAGCAGATGGTATGAGTGTTGCATCTGTAGAACCTGAGCTGGCTTTTGAAGTGGAAGGCGTCAATGACCGTGTACAACTGGCTGCTTTAGAGCGTCAGTTCCAGGCTTATCAGGCAAAACAGCTGATGCAGCAAGGTGTACATCTGATTGACCCAAGCCGTTTTGACTTACGTGGTCAACTCACTGTTGGTAAAGATGTGCGGATCGATATCAATGTCATTATCGAAGGTGAGTGCGAACTCGGTGATAATGTTGAAATTGGTACAGGCTGCGTAATTAAAAATACCAAGATTGCTGCAGGTACTAAAGTTCAGCCATATAGCATCTTTGATCAGGCAATTGTGGGTGAAGAAGCACAGATTGGTCCATTTGCACGCTTGCGTCCAGGGGCAAAACTGGCAGCTGAAGTCCATATTGGTAACTTTGTTGAAGTGAAAAATTCTAGTATTGGTCTAGGTTCCAAAGCGAATCACTTCACTTACTTAGGTGATGCTGAAGTTGGTAGCGGTTCCAATATTGGTGCAGGGACGATTACCTGCAACTATGACGGTGCCAACAAATTTAAGACCATCATTGGGGATCATGCTTTTATTGGTTCTAACAGCTCTCTGGTTGCACCGGTCCAGATCGGTAATGGCGCGACAGTGGGAGCGGGTTCAACGATTACCCGTGATGTGGCAGAGAACAGTTTAGCGGTAGAACGTTCTAAGCAATTTGCCAAAGAAAACTATCAGCGTCCGCAAAAAATCAAGAAATAAGAGGAAGTTAGTATGTGTGGTATCGTCGGTGGCATCGCGGAACGTAATATCAGCAATATCTTAATTGAAGGCCTAAAACGTCTTGAATACCGTGGCTATGACTCTGCGGGTCTGGCCTTAATCAATAATAGCCAGGTGCTACGTGAGCGCCGTGTGGGTAAAGTCGCGAACCTTGAACAAGCTGTGAATGAATCACAGATTAATGGTTCATTAGGCATCGCGCATACACGCTGGGCAACTCATGGTAAACCGACTGAAAACAATGCTCATCCCCATATTTCGGGTAATGTTGTTGTGGTTCATAACGGGATTATTGAAAACTACCAGGAGCTAAAAGATGATCTTGAAGCTTTAGGCTATGTGTTCACTTCACAAACTGATACTGAAGTGGTTGCCCATCTAGTCAACGATGCACTGAAATCTACCCCTAGCCTGCTTGAAGCTGTTCGTCAGGTTGTACCACAGCTGAAAGGCGCTTATGCACTCGGGATCGTACATACAGATCATCCAGATGAATTGATTACTGTTCGTGAAGGTTCACCATTAGTGATTGGTGTGGGTATCGGCGAGAACTTTATCAGTTCTGATCAGTTGGCTTTATTACCGATCACGAATCGTTTCATCTATCTGGAAGAAGGTGATATTGCCCGTCTGACCCGTACTACCATTGAAGTATTTGTGGATGGTCAACTGGTAGATCGCCCAGTCAAAGAACTGGATGCCACCGTGAGCAATGCTTCTAAGGGTGAATATAAGCACTACATGCTCAAAGAAATCTATGAGCAACCTGAAGCGCTAAAACAGACTATTTCACAAGCCTTGAATGACAATACCTTGCGTGAAGATTTTCTGGTAAATGCTGAACAGGATTTTTCAACAATCCAGCAAATCCAGATTATTGCCTGTGGTACCAGCTATCATGCCGGTATGATTGCCAAATACTGGTTTGAACAGCTGATTGATCTGCCTTGTCAGGTCGAGATTGCCAGTGAATTCCGCTACCGTACGCCAGTGATTGTCAATAATACACTCTATGTGTGTATTTCTCAGTCAGGTGAAACAGCCGATACCTTAGCTGCTCTGCGTGATACCCAAAAACGTGCTACATCAAAAGGTGTAAACATTACGACGATGACGATTTGTAATGTGGCTACATCTTCAATGGTACGTGAAACTGATTACAGCCTGCTGACCTTAGCAGGTCCTGAAATTGGTGTGGCTTCGACCAAAGCCTTTACCACCCAGCTCGCAGCTTTGATGTTACTGGTACTGAAAATCGGTACAGTGAAAAATGCCATTTCAGCTGAACAGATGACTGAGATCACGACTGGACTATGGCATATGCCTAAGGTACTGCTAGATACTTTAAGTCATGATGATGAAATTCTGCGTCTCTCTGAACTCTTTGTAGAGAAACAGCATTGTCTGTTCCTAGGCCGTGGTACACACTTCCCGATCGCACTGGAAGGTGCACTAAAGTTGAAAGAAATTTCTTATATTCATGCAGAAGGTTATGCGGCGGGTGAGCTGAAGCACGGCCCATTGGCTTTAGTGGATAATGATATGCCAGTAGTGATTCTGGCACCGCAAGATGACATGCTGGATAAACTGAAATCCAATATGGAAGAAGTTCAGGCACGTGGTGGTGAATTATTTGTCTTCGCTGATGAAAATAGTGGCATTAAAGCCAAAGAGCGCCAGCATGTCGTGCATATTCCTGAAGTAAACGCTGTTTTAGCGCCAATTGTTTATTGTATTCCAGTACAGCTACTGTCTTACCATGTGGCAGTCCTGCGTGGTACTGATGTTGACCAGCCACGTAATCTGGCAAAATCAGTAACAGTTGAATAATTCATAAAATTAGCCTGTTATTGTTGTGTTCGTATAATTAAGTTTGTATCAAATAATTAAGTTTAGATTTAATTATTTAAGTTTGGATATTAATGAAGTAAACGAACAAAACTCTACCCTGTAGACCCAGTGATTCTTCACCAAGTCTACAGGGTTTTTAATATAATTAAATTCAAATTAGAATCACACCAGAAATATAAAATTATTACTAATATATTCAATGATATAGATATATAAAAATCTCACCCTAGATTCAAAAAGCATCCCTTTTTGACCTCACCTTGAAAATATTTCATTTTTATTTAAAGTATGCTTCACCCTTCTGAGCAAGAATTCGTATTTTAAAAGTGGAAGAATCCAATACTTAATACAAACTTAATTTCACCTAAAATTCAGGATACCAAATCTTAATACAAACTTAGTTTTAAAATTGAAAAAAAATGAATAATATATATCAAAAACTTATGATAAAAAATAAAACAAACTTAATTAAATTACCATAATTAGACGCAGTATTTGGTCATAAAGCAAAATAAGGGATAAGGAACTATGTGCAAACTCTGAATAAGTCTATTAGCTATTCCTGTTACTAGGGTGTGTCCTCATTTGGCTTTACACCAAATAAACATGCAAGCAATGTAAATCATAGACTGGTAATTTCGTGCAAGCTTATCAAATCGGGTTGCAATCGCTCGGAAATGCTTCAATCTCGCAAACACATTTTCAACTAAATGTCTTAATTTATATAGATATTTATCAAACTCCTTATTCGATCTTTTATTATTTGATCTCATTGGAATGATGGGAATCATATCCTTGTTCTGGGCATATATTCTAATGTGCTCAGCATCATACCCCTTATCAGCAATGAGATAAGTTGCCTCGCCTACAGTATCAATCAGTTGTTTTGCAACTTGACTGTCGTGGACGCCACCCCCAGTGATTTTAAAATCGATCGGTAATCCATTCGCGTCGGTTGCAAGATGTATTTTTGTTGTTCGTCCACTGCGTGATTGTCCAATTGCTCTTTCGAAACCATGCCGAGCTCCACTTGCATGTTGATGCACGCGTATGTAGCTTCCGTCAATGAATACCCATTCTTGATCCAAGATGCCTCGTAATCTAAAAAAAATTTATCCCACAATCCCTTGCTTGCCCAACGATTAAAGCGATTGTAAGCAATTTGCAAAGGACAAAATTCCTGGGGAATATCACGCCATGTGGCGCCTGTACGCAGTTTCCATAAGATCGCTTCCATGATATTTCTACTATTCTTTGAACAGTAACAACCGTGTAATCGCATAGTATCTTGAATTTGCTGCCAGATATCATCAGTGAGAAGAGTGCGTGCAATTGGAAAAATATAGAAATGAAAAGAGCTTAAAGGAGGATTTTAAGGATTTTAAGGATTTTAAGGATTTTAAGGATTTTAAGGATTTTAAGGATTTTAAGGATTTTAAGGATTTTAAGGATTTTAAGGATTTTAAGGATTTTAAGGATTTTAAGGATTTTAAGTATTTAAAACCAATTCTTCAAATGAGGACACGCCCTAGCAGCCTACCTTATTTAAAATGAGGTATTTCATTCACTGGATATATTAATGTTAATGGATTTGATGTTAATGAGATAAAGCCAAACCGCTGATAAAACTCCATAGCTTTTTGATCCTTAGCATGTATTACAACAAAATTAACACCAATAATTTGAGCAACTTTTGAAACTTGTTTAAGAGCATGTGCTAAAAGTACTTTTCCAACTCCTTGCCCCTGTGCTGCTTGATCAACGGCAAAGCGCCCCACAACCACACAAGGTAAGGGATAACGAGGTAATCGTTTAGTGAGAACAGCATCAACCCCATCAAATCCTATAGAGGTACTTGATAGACAATAAAACCCCCTCACCTGTGCATCATCATCAATAGCAACATAGGTTTTACTTGTTCCTGATTTCTGATGTTGGGATGCGTATTGTTTTATGAACTTATTTAAATCATCTTGCCCACAATTAAATGATTTTTTCTGATGATGGGCTTGTAAAACCTCAATTTTCATCCAATAAACTCATTAAATTTTTCATCTCATCATTTGCAGGGCGCGGATTTTCAAGCAAATTCATTAACATATCACGATCAGCATTATTTACTTTTAACTCGTGATTAGATTTAAGTAATTCTTTTGCTCGTTCAAATGAGGATTGGATCATAAAGGAACTCACACTAAGACCCAATAAATTCGCAGCTTGCTCAATTACATTCTTTGCATCTACGGTTGAACGAACATTGATTCGTTCTGTTGCTAAGTTAGCCATATTTTCCACCGATTTGTACATCATAATGATGTACAAATTATAGCAGATTAAGGTAGTACTTTAAGATCCAAATTTACATATTTTGTTCTAAAATATTTGGAATAGAAAATAAGCATTTTACTATGAACCAGAATGGATGGTCGGGTTTGAATCTGAATATGCAGTTGGTTTACATAAGAATATGCAACGATGTTTACTAAGATGTAATTTGAATACTTTTGCCTATCATCAACGTTTTTTAAACTCATCAATTGAGCATTAAAATACTAGGTTAATTATTAAATCACTGAATTAAATAAATAATTAAATAAAAATTATAAAATTTTGTTTGTATATAAATATATTTAAGTTTGTATGTTTTTGCCAAATACAAAATTACCCCCCTTCAGATATGATTAATTATCCACCAAAATCCACAGGTCTTCTGTATGGCAAAAATTATAAAAAACTATGAAGAACTAGTAACAGAAGGGTATGGCCAGGGCCATGGACGCGATTATAAACCTTGTAAAACTGTTCAAAACTTCAGTTCAATTGGTCGCTCTCACAGAGTACAAGGCCGTGTCAGTAAACGTCTTCATCACTTATTTTCTGATCTAGAGCTATCTACCTTTTTACTGCTTGACTGGAATCAGAACGTTACAGATATTCGCGAACATTATCCTTTGGATATCTATGATCTTAACTCCATCTGTTCTCGTTTCCGAATGAAAAAAGTATCGGTTGACTATATACCTTTTACCTTATCTTCAGATTTTTTAGTTGATTTTGGTAAGTTTTCTATAGCCCTTGACACTCTTTACAGCAAGGATCTGAATAAAGCTCATGTTATTGAGTCATTAGAAATTAAACGTCGTTACTGGGAAGAAGAGCACAATACGCCGTTCAAACTGATTACTGAAAAAGACATTCCTGCTACGGTACTAGAGAACATTAAATGGCTGTATGTAGAAAAAAATGACCTTGAAATAACAAATCACATGATTGATCAAGCAGTTTATTTTATGGAAGAAATTAGCCAGTACCCTCAAAGCTCATTAATCCAATTTTGTAAGCATTCTGACCAAACTCAAAAAATGGGTATCGGATCGACGCTCGCATTGTTTAGAAAATTATTCGCACTGCGAATACTTCAATTTAATCTAGAAATTTCGTACTTGGAGCTTAAACTCTCTGATATTCATGCAAGTAATTTGCTCCAGAATGAGAATACAGTCCATGCAACTAATTAATTCAGTTTACATCTTGAATTCAACACAATACCGAATACTCAAATTCTTACCGCAGTATACGGTATGGATTGCGATTGATAATAAAAATGCTTTTCCTGAACTCATTTTGTCTAAGGAACTTCAAACTCTCTCAGATGATCAAAGCCTAATACCAGCACAAGATCCTTATGAACACTTAAAACGATTAAACTTGAGTGAGGATTCTATTCAACTCAAAAAAAGAGATGAAAACTTTTTTATTATTCAAGATTTAATTAATGATGAACAAGTTCTTATCAATGCAAAAATCAGGACTGCAAAAATTAAAACTATACATCTAGAAAAAGAAGTATCAATTAATAAAATCCTACGACTCCTAAGACGCTACTGGCAACGTGGTCAAACTATAAATGCTTTGGTACCGGACTATGAAAACTCAGGTGGAAAAGGCCAAAAAAGAGCTATAGGTGATAAAAAAATTGGCAGACCACGCATTTATGAATCGAATGAAGGTAAGAATGTCACTGAACAGGTTGAATTATATTTTAAGCAAGCCATCGAAGAGTATTTAGTTCCTGTCAAAAAACAATCCATTAACGAAACTTATCTTCGGTTTAAAAATTTATTTTCCAAGCACTTTCATCAAGTGCAAGCTGCAGATATTCCAACGTATGCTCAATTCTATTACTTTTATAATACGCGATACAGAAATCAGAACAATTCCAAGGAAATTCTGACGAATCAGAAAACCCTGAAAGATCACAAACCTCTGACTTCAACAGCGACCAAGCAAGCAAATGGTCCTGGTGCACGTTATGAGATAGATTCAACAATCGCTGACATCTACCTTGTATCATCACGGGATCCATCACAGATTATTGGCCGACCTACCGTATATATTGTTATCGATGTATTCAGCCGGATGATTACTGGGCTTTATGTCGGCATGGAAAACAGTTCCTTTAATACAGCCATACAATGCCTCAGCGTTGCAATCCAAGATAAAGTGACATTTTGTCAGAGTTATGGCTTGCAAATACAACCAGAAGACTGGCCTATTTATGGTTTACCTGGTTCCATACTTGCAGACCGCGGTGAACTAATTGGCTATCAAATTGAACTTCTTGAAAAAAACTTTTCTGTTCGTATTGAAAATGCGCCACCGTATCGAAGCGATGCCAAAGGTATTGTGGAGAGGGCTTTTGGCATCATTCAGTCACGCTTTAAATCCTACGAGAATATTGGTGTTGTTTCTGGATTCAAGGAAAAAAAGAAAGGTGGACATGATTATCGGCTAGAAGCTTGTCTTACTTTGGAAGAGTTCAGAAAAATCATATTAAGCTGCGTCTTATTACGCAATAATTTTGACGTTTTGACAAAATATGACCGCAGTGCCGATATGCCGACTAACCTGCCTTCTATCCCTCTTAAGCTCTGGCAGTGGGGCCTACAGCACCGTACTGGGATGTTGAGACAAGTGGATAACAAATCACTATATGTTGGCTTGCTACCTAGGATCGATGCCTCATTAAGTGATAAAGGACTTAAAGTTAAAGGATTAGTCTATCAATGTTTAGAAATGCATCAACAAGGCTGGTTTATTCGTAACACGACCAAATCCCGCCCGAAAAAGTTGCGCATTGGTTTTGACCCATACTCAGTTAATACTATTTATGTTTTCTTTGATGAAAATAAATTGGAATACTGGGAAGCCCATTTAAGTGATGCCTCACGTCAATATCAGCATCTGACCTGGTGGGAAGCTGAACAGATTCAAAAAGCGATCAAAACTGTTGAAAAACAGCATTCACAACTAAAGTCTGTGGCCATCAGTGAATTGCAGGATTTTACTGACAAAATCATCCACACAGCACAGAGCCGGCAGGCTCAAGCAGGAGTTCACCAACTTTCTAAAGCACAACGTACTCGGGATATTCGTCAGAACAAACAAGAAGCGATTCAGGTGGAACGTGAGGAACATCTCCAAAATAGGTCCGTCAATTCTATCCGGACTATCCATCCCAACCAAGACAATCCTCCAACACCCCCATCTCACAGCAGCAATCTGGATTTGACCAGTCAACCAGACTTAATGAGACAATTATTTGAAGAGGATGATGAAGAATGAATAATAATGAACTCGCGGTCAACACATCGATAGAAGACATCTATGGGGATAATCCTCTCATTACTCAATTACCGCCCATTCTTGACACGAAGTCGGTTATTAAACACTTACGAGGGAAACTAAAATTTATTCCAGAGCAGCGTTTTTTGCCTCAACCAGAAAGAATTCATCTAATTGCTCAACTGCCTAATGATTTTTTCCAACCACTCACCAAACATCTATCCCTTGAACAAAAAATTTCTATCATGATCCGGCAAGGTTATGTGAGTAGAAACATCAATAATGGTGATCGACACAGGCATTTGCACGCGGCTTTTCAACAACTAGAACCTTCAAACGAAAGCTCTTACCGCTACGCTCCTCCAGAATCGACAGCCACTAGTATGTCTATTATAGGATGTTCTGGGAGTGGGAAAACGACCACGATGAACAAGATTTTGCGTTATTATCCGCAAGTGATTGAGCATAAAGAACTGGGGTTAAAGCAAATTGTTTATCTTAAAATTGATTGCCCGCATGACAGCTCTTTAAAAAACTTATGCTCAAACTTTTTTAGAGCAGTAGATTTAGCATTAGGAGATACAAACTTCGAGCATCGTTTCACCAGAAGTCGCTTAAATGTGAATGCCATGCTGCAGCAGATGAAAATTATCGCAAATAATTATTCAATTGGACTTTTAATCATTGATGAAATCCAGCATTTGAATACAAAAAAATCTGGCGGGGCTGAAATCATTCTTAATTTCTTTGTCACCCTTGTGAATGTGGCATCCATTCCAATTGTGATGATTGGGACACCCAAAGCCAATGAAATTCTGCAAGAAGACTTAAGATCAGCTAGACGCAGTGCAGGATTAGGCTCTTTAATCTGGGAACCTATGCGCAATGAAGCACCCACTCCCGATCCTAGCACCCCTGATCAAATGATCATTTCTGAATGGTATGCTTTCACCAACAAGCTGTGGCAATATCAATGGGTTCAACAACCAGCTGAACTGACCGATGAATTAAGAAACACTTGGTATTATTATACGCAGGGCATTCCAGATTTAGTGGTTAAACTGTTCTGCTTGGTGCAGATTCATGCAATCACCATTGGTCTGGAAAAAATTACATCTGAACTTTTTAAAAAAGTCTACGAAGAACAATTACAGCCAGTCCACGATATTTTGGATGCACTCCGCTCAGGCAACCCCACACGTATTGCACGGTATTCTGACTTAACTATCCCTCAAGTTCAAATTGAGGAATATGTTGAACAACACCGTTTAAAAGCTGCATTAAAAACGGAAATACAGCGTAAAGATCTAGGACCACATTATTCCACACTTATAGGTATGCTAACGGCCTTAGGTCACCCCGCTGCTACAATAGATCTGCATGTCACTTCTGCATTAAAAAAATATCCAAACGAGAACTTACAGGTACTACTCCAGCATATTCTGGAAGTATTAGACGGCTCTGTAGCAAAAGATAAATTGGACCAGCCTCAGACCACAACTTCGGTAAGAAAACCAAGAACATCACGCAAAGTCATGAAAGCAGAAGAATGGAAGAGCACTGAAGCCAATGACTTACGGAATTTTTTCAGTCAAGCACAAGAAAAGGAAGTAGATGTTTATGAGCTATTAAAATCATCTCACTATTTGTTTGATCCCACCTCTCCTGTGTTGCATTAAACAAAAAATAGAGAGTAAGTGTATTATGATTTCAAATTTTCCAATACCATATCCAGATGAGTTAATTTACAGTGTGATTGCACGTTATGCTATTCACAATGGAATTTTAAGTCCCAAATACCTTACTGAAGAATTATTCAATAATAGAAATTTGACGCCAACTTACGATTTACCGTCTTACATAGACAAATTGGCCAGTTATCTACCAGATTGCTATGATGCACTCCATTTAATCAACCACCACACCTTATTGCCAATTTATCAACCGTTTCAACCTGATACAGTGATGCGTTATGCTGTACATGTATTACAGGGTGAACAGTATCAATCATTACATACCAAGTTGGGAAAAAATGCGTCGCGAATCAAATCTGTGAATTTTTTTCGGTTCTGTCCGCATTGTTGGCAAGAACAGATGGAACAATATGGTGAAGTGTATTGGAAACGTAGCTGGCAGATTACAGGATATGAATATTGTATAAAGCATGAATCTGCCCTTTTTGTCAGCTCTGTTCCTTGCAATGGGCTAGACC
This sequence comes from Acinetobacter sp. YH12236, assembly GCF_013417645.1. Taxonomy (NCBI): domain Bacteria; kingdom Pseudomonadati; phylum Pseudomonadota; class Gammaproteobacteria; order Moraxellales; family Moraxellaceae; genus Acinetobacter; species Acinetobacter sp. YH12236. Next base: position 75,715 of record NZ_VPDM01000006.1, on the reverse strand, counting down.
GAAGATTTTATAATGCTCATTTAAATGTCCTTATTGACTCCTCACAACTTTTTATTAATTCACAAGACTTAAAGCGTCATCTTGAGTTAGCAAAAATAATCGAGGATCTACTTATTCAATCTAGCCATATTGCAGTACAAGATGTTTCGATTTTATCAAATGCCTACTTCAATCTATTGAAAGACAGAGGCTTACTATCAGGTCAAAAAAATATCAACTACGAAAAAATTCGTCACCTTGTCTTAGATTACTGGGGCGAAAGCTTTCTTAAATACTATCATTTAGATGATCTTCTTTCTGAGAACTGCTGGCTCAAAAATATGTGCAGGAAACATCGTAAAGCATTTTCTTATCTTGAGCATTGCATTGTATTAAAATCGCTGGTTCCAGAGCAAAAACCAATTGAAACATATAAGCAATATGTTAGCTTAGCATCAATAGAAAAAACAAACTTAGATCGGCAGCACGAAGCTCCCCCTGTATGGGTTAATAATAAAGTTGATAAGATTTTATCTAAAGATCAAAAACAATGGACAAAATTAATTCAGAAAAATTCTGTTAAGCAGGCACGTCAATGTGATCCTGCACTTTACGCTCGGTTATATCGTAATCATAAGAACTGGCTATTACTGACAAATAAATCTGCTGTGATATTACCTTCAGCCATTCCCAAGCCACGTGTCGATTGGAAAAAGCGAGATCAACAATTGATTAAACAACTCATCAAAATCCGGGATCAATTATTAGAAGATCTCGACTCTCCACAATGGACAAAAAAGTTTTTTATTAAGCAACTTGGCTCGGTAAGTATGATTGAAAAAAACTGGAGGTTTTTACCACTCACCACCGCCTTTCTAGAGCGTTACGCAGAATCTGTAGATTGTTATCAAATACGCCGTCTTACACGAACATTTATTCGTCAACACACTGACAATCAGTTCTATCCACCGAGTGTTTTTCTTCGACTATCCGGATTAAGTCCTGAGCGATTAACGCCAGAAGCTCGTAGATTTTTTAATAATATTGAGAGAGAAATAAAACAATGAGCGATTGCCCAATCGAAGAGTTACCGAAGAATTTGATTTATTATACTGCAACAGAAATTAGTCGACGTGGTCAAACTCGGTTTGATATTAATACTCACTTTTTTAATCCAACTATTAATCGTTCTATTCAGCTTAAATTACCAATTGAGAGTATTATTCTTTATGATTACCTCACCCCAATTGCAGATTCTGAGCCAAAGGAATTATTTTTCCATACACTTGAACGTGTAAATTTCACAGCATTCAAAACAATCACTCTATTGGGGGATGAGCATAAAAAAAGAGATCAAGGCCGGATCTGTTTTGAGTTTGATTACTACTCAAAAGTATTAAATAAAAATCTTATTATTCAAATACCGAAACTCATTCTTGCTCGGGATCTATTCTTTTCACATCCTTATCTTTTACGTGCAGCACTGTTTGCGGAAAACTATTCAACAGATATTCTAGTGGATACGAATGATGAAAAAGCTATTCATATTACTATTGCGCAAAACAAAAAAATTCTGAGCGCAGATATCTCTGATCCTCATTTTTTGAAAAAATTGGCCTTAATTCTTTTACAACCTGATTTAAATAAAGCCTTCCTTAGTATTTATCAAAAAACAATTATTGATCAAAACAATGCTAAAAATTTTAATTTCGATATGAATACTCCTGAGATCAAAAATATTGATCTAACAGTAGATGGAATTTATGATAAAGAAACTGGTATTTACAGAATTGAACGCATCACATCTTTCAAAAATTTGGAGACTGGGATTGATAGACCTGTACAATTTCATTTTACTACAAGAAAAATGATACAACAGGTCAAAAATCCTCAAGTTCAAAGTTCAAATAAACCAAAACTAACAAATTCCTCTAAAGAGAAATTGAATCAAAATGCTGATGCAGATATCGATCAGCGGTTGATCAAGCTAAGAAACCTACCTGCAGAAATTTATACAATAGAAGACTTAAAAATTTCTTTAGAAACGCCGCCTACTAAAACTACAGTACGGAAGAAAATACTAAAGAAAATGGATGAAAATAAAAATCAAGATGAAGGATTTGCAGGAGGAGAAGGAGATATCGAGGGCACAATACCTGGATTTACAAACGAATCAGACACTCAACTAGAGCGAATCACGCATAAAGACTTGATTAAGGTGTTGGACCAAATTGAAAAAAAAGGATATGACGTTAAAGAAATCAAGAACTCTCCATTTAAAAAATATAAACTTTTTAGAGGGCATAAGTTTTCTAACGGCAATCAACTACGATACTTTTATGTCTATAGAATCATCAATACAAAAAATGATGAACAATTTTATCTATGTGAAATTGATACATCAGATGGAAAAAAGAACATTTCTACATTATTACTCCGATATGAAGAAAAAACTCAATTATTAATTGAGACCGATTTGGAAAAATTGAACAATTCAATACTTTCTCAATCGCTCAGTTGGCCTAAAAAGTTTCTATCTGAGATAAGAGGTATTACTGCCTTTACTACGATTAATCATCCTTCTAAACAGAAACAACTAGAAGATGTAAATTATTACGCTGACTGGGCTCAACGGATCTTAGCAAAGGTAAAATCGATATAAAAGTTAAACGGCAACTTGGCATATAGGAGCTATTTTCCTTCTATAATCATACCTTACTTCGCAGGAATTATTTCGAGAATTTAGATGACCCAACTGACTTGCTTTAAAGCTTACGATATTCGCGGCAAACTGGGCAGCGAACTGAATGAAGAGATTGCCTATAAAATAGGCCGTGCCTATGGCCAGATTTACCAGCCAAAAACTGTGGCGATTGGCTGCGATATCCGTTTAAGCAGTGAAGACTTAAAACAGGCCACCATCCAAGGCCTGAATGATGCAGGTGTAAATGTCCTTGATCTGGGTATGACTGGCACCGAAGAAGTCTATTTTGCCGCTTTCCATCTGGATGTCCAAGGCGGGATTGAAATCACTGCCAGTCACAACCCGATGGACTATAACGGCATGAAACTGGTGCGCGAGAATGCCCGTCCAATCAGTGCCGATACTGGCTTAAAAGAAATTCAGGCCTTAGCAGAAGCTGGTACATTTACCGAAGTTACAGCCAAAGGAACCACACAGTCCTACAATATTTTGCCGGCGTTTGTAGATCATCTGATGACCTATATTGATCCAGCCAAGATTCGCCCAATGAAGCTGGTGGTCAATGCCGGCAATGGTGCTGCAGGTCATGTCATTGATGCGATTGAAGACAAATTCAAGGCCCTGAATGTTCCGGTTGAGTTTGTCAAAATTCACCATGAAGCCGATGGTACTTTCCCGAACGGGATTCCGAATCCGATTCTGGTAGAAAACCGCGACAGCACCCGCGAGGCAGTACTGGCGCATGGCGCAGATCTGGGCATTGCCTGGGATGGTGACTTTGACCGCTGCTTCCTGTTTGATGAAAAAGGCCAGTTTATTGAAGGCTATTACATTGTGGGGCTGTTAGCACAGGCTTTCTTGTTGAAACAGTCCGGTGAAAAAATTGTGCATGATCCGCGTCTGGTCTGGAACACTTTTGATGTGGTGGAACAGTATCAGGGTGAAGCAATTCAGTCCAAATCTGGGCATGCCTTTATTAAAGATGTGATGCGTGAGCATAATGCGGTTTATGGTGGGGAGATGAGTGCTCACCACTATTTCCGTGACTTTGCCTATTGTGATAGCGGCATGATTCCATGGTTACTGGCGATTGCGGTGCTGTCTGAAACCGGTCAATCCTTATCGAGTCTGGTTGAAGAGATGATTGCCAAGTTCCCATGCTCAGGTGAAATTAATTTTAAAGTGGCAGACACCCAAGCCACTATTCAAAAGATCTTTGAGCACTATGCCGATCAGAACCCGGCCATTGACCAGACTGATGGCGTCAGTCTGGATTTTGGCGCCTGGCGTTTTAATGTGCGTGCCTCCAATACCGAACCGTTATTGCGCTTGAATATTGAAAGCCGCCGTGACCAGCAACCAAAAGCAATGCAGGACTATATAAATGAGCTAACTCTATTGATTGAGACTTAATATTATAAAGGCTTTGTTGCACAAAGATTTCATAACTATATGATTTTAAAAGTTCTGATTATTTTTTGATCCAAAATTAAATTTATTTAAATCAGATGCTTACATATTTATGCAACAAAGCCTATTATAAATAGAAAGAGTCCTTTAAAGGACTCTTTCTATTTATAATAAAAAAAATTCAAATTCTTTTTGATCTATATTTGACTTTACTTTTCGTGCAAATAGCATTCCTGATTGCTTCATTTTAATAAAATCTGAATTATCTAATTCTCTTGGAAAACTTGGGCCACTGACCCAATCTATATAACGCATTCCTCTTTCGCAATCAGGAATATTATTTTCTATATTATAAACCTTATAGCGAAATAGTGAATTAAAAATTATTGTCTGGAAAAAAACCTCATCACCACACAAAGAGTATTTAAATGAATTCAAATATTTAGGATTCTTTTCAACATAATCTAAAATATAATCTACAGCCTCATGTGTTAAGGTGAACCATGTTGAGCCCTTATATAAAGTAGGTAAATGAGAGATATCCAATGTCCTAAAATATTTTGCATATAAAATAAATATTTTTCGACATAATTTCCCCATAATAGAATGATCTTTATTATAAAAGTACGAAGGATATTTTATAGCTAAACGTTGTTGAGCATTATGAACTGGGTTATAGCCAATAAATTCAATTCTATTAGAATATGCTATATTTAAAAAACTCTCACGTGATTTATTCGAAGAGAGAGGGATATCATCACCAGAGATTAAAGAAAAATACTTATAATTATATCTTTGGGCTAATCTTAACAGCAAAAGCATAACTTCAATTTGACTCACTCCCCCCCATCGGACATCTATACGTTTTTTCTCTGGGACATACAATAAGTTTGGATGGTCACCTAATTTTTTTTTAATCCGAATCACTTCATTATTTGGAGTCTTATTGTCTATATGTAAAATTATTATGCTCAAAGGACTTTTTAAGAGAGTGTGTATAGTAAAAATTAATGGTTCTGTCAATTTATGACATATTACAGCATAAATATAATTCATTCTATTTATATCCTTTTGGATTCTGTTTTTGCCAGTTCCAGCTATCGGCCAGCATATCTTCCAGACCATACTGCGGTTGCCAGCCTAGCTCGGCAATAGCACGCCGATTGTCTGCAAAAGAGGTCGCCACATCGCCCGCCCGGCGCGGTGCCAGTTCAAATGGAATCTCGACCCCATTGACCTGTTCAAAGGTATTTTTCACCTGCAACACAGAAATCCCGTTTCCGGTTCCAATATTCCAAGCACGACAGCCCTGTGCATTTAAACGGTTATTCAGTGCACATAAGTGTGCATTGGCCAAGTCCACCACATGGATATAATCGCGGACCCCTGTGCCATCGACGGTATCATAATCACTGCCAAAGATTGAAAGTTTTTCACGACGACCGACAGCCACTTGGGTCACATAAGGCATCAGGTTGTTTGGAATCCCTTGCGGATCTTCACCAATCTGGCCACTTTTATGCGCACCGACCGGGTTAAAATAGCGCAATAAGGCAATTGACCAGCGCTCATCAGCAATCGCCAGTTTTTCCAATAACTGTTCAATAATCAGTTTGGTATAGCCATAATTGTTGCTTGGCATCCCAGTGGGCATTTCTTCATTTAAAGGAGAGGTATTGGCTTCATCATACACTGTTGCAGAGGAACTAAAGACCAGTTTAAACACCCCTGCACGTTGCATCGCCTGCGCCAGACTGATAGAACCCGCAATATTATGCTCAAAATAAGCCAGTGGAATTTGCTGACTTTCCCCCACCGCTTTAAGACCTGCAAAATGAATTACCGCATCAATCTGGTGCTGCTGGAACAGCTGATCCAGACCGGCACCATCCCGGATATCACCTTCAATAAAATGAAGACTTTTCTGGGTCAGCTCTTGTACCCGTTGTAATGATTCTGCCGAACTGTTCGACAAGTTATCCAGTACCACCACCTGATGCCCGGCATTGAGCAGTTCCAGACAGGTATGCGAACCAATATAACCGGCGCCACCGGTGACCAGAATATTAGCCATCTGCTTTTCCTAATAAAATGTGTAATAAACCTTGTGTCGAAGCGTCCAGTGCCGATACATCCTGCTGCTGGCCATTTAAAATTGGCAACAGCTGATTGGCAATTTCCTTGCCCTTTTCCACGCCCCACTGATCAAAGGGGTTAATATTCCAGATCACCGACTGGACAAAAACCTTATGCTCATACAAGGCAATCAGCATCCCCAAGCTATACGGATTCAGCTCCTGAATCAGGAAGGTTGAACTCGGCTGATTACCGGCATATTGCTTATAAGCCGGCAGACTGGCTAGCTCGGCCTGATCCAGTGCCTGATTGCCAAAAGCCAGTAAGCGCGATTGCGCCAGACAGTTAGACAGCGCCAGATGGTGCTGTTCGACCAGCGCCTCTGCACTTTCTGCGTAGGTAAACTGGTTGGCATTGTAGCGTTTAACTGGTGCAATAAAATCACAGCTGACCGCCTGTGTGCCCTGATGCAGCAACTGATAAAACGCATGCTGGGCATTCGGTCCTACTTCACCCCAGACAATTGGACAGGTATCCAGTTCGACTGCTTCGCCACTGCGCTGAATCGATTTACCATTCGATTCCATTTCCAGCTGCTGCAGATAAGAGGCAAAATATTTTAAGCGGCCATCATAGGGCAAAACCGCATGGGTCTGAATATCCAGAAAATTATTGTTCCAGATACCCAATAAGCCCATTAACACCGGAATATTCTGTGCAAATGGCGCCGTCTGGAAATGCTGATCCACTGCGTAGGCCCCGGCCAGAAAGGCTTTAAAGCCTTCCACCCCAATAATGAGCGCAATTGGCAAGCCGATACAGGACCAGAGTGAATAACGGCCACCGACCCAATCCCACAGCAGGAACTGGTTTTCTGGCGCAATGCCCCATGCGGTCATTTTATCGGGCTTGGTCGAGACCCCAACAAAATGATGCTGTAATACGCGTGCCTGTTTGCCCAAGGCTTTTTCCAGCCATAAACGGACGGTTTGTGCATTGGACAAGGTATCAATGGTGCCAAAAGACTTGGAGGAAATAATAAACAGCGTGGTTTCCGGACGCAGCTTGTGCAGCAGATCCGAGAGCTGGCTGCCATCCATGGTCGAAACGAAATGTACGCTCAGCGGCTTGGCACTTGAATGTTTAAAATCGGACAGCGCCTGAGTCGCCATCAAAGGCCCCAAATCTGAACCGCCGACGCCAATATTGACCACATCCTGAATTACTTCACCGGTGGCACCGCGGCATTGTCCGGCATGAATTTTTTCCACCAGCTGATACATACGCTGTAGCTGGGTCTGTACCTGCTGTGCCAGTTCCGGATGAGTACTGTCCTGTTCCGGCAAACGCAGCGCCCAATGCATGGCTGCACGCTGTTCGGTATAGTTAATCGGGTCGGAGGAAAACAGGGTGTTGATCCAGCCCGATAAGTCATGTGCCTCAGCAAAGCGAATCAGCTGCGCCAGTACTTCGGCATCGATCCGCTGCTTGCTATAATCGAAAACCAGCGATTTTAAACGTACGGAGAAGTGCTCGAAACGCTGCGCATCCTGTGCAAATAAATCGGTTAAATGACGCTGTTCAAACTGGTTTTTTAAAGTCTGTAACTGTAATAACAGTGAATCACGCGTATGTAGCGCTGCTGAACTGCTCATTAACGTCCTACTCCCATATAGGCAAAGCCTTGCGCTTTGACAAATTGCGGATCATAGATATTACGGCCATCTAAAATTAACGGATGCTGCATACTGTTGAGCAGGGTTTTATAGTCCGGACTCCAGTAATGTTTCCAGGCGGTTAACAGACACAGCGCATGACTGCCTTTGACAGCTTCATACTGGTCCTGACACAAGATCAAATCATCGCGTTCGCCATACAGTGCCTGAATTTCCGGCAAGGCCTGCGGATCGTGTAATTTGACCGTGAGTCCTTGCGCCCAGAGTGCCTTGAGCATGGCGTGAATCGGTGAATGGTGCACACGTGAAGTATTTTCCTTAAACGCAGCGCCCCAGATGACAATGGTTTTGCCTTTTAAATCACCCTGATAATAGTTCCACAGTTTGCGAAACAGCAGTTCTTTTTGCTGCTCGTTAATTTCCCAGACCTGGGCCAAAAGCTGGCTTTTCACCCCGGTGGTTGACACGGTATTGGCTAGGGTTAAAACATCATGCGAGAAGTTTTCTCCGCCAAAACCGGCGCCCGGATACATATAGGACGCGCCAATCCGGCTATCCGCCGCCATGCCCTGGCGCACATGTTCAATATCAATGCCGAGTTTTTCTGCCACCACAGCCAAGTCATTGATGTAACTGATCCGGGTTGCCAGCATGCCGGAAATACTCAGCTTGGTAAATTCCGCATCCAGCACCGGCATAAACAGGTATTGCTGCTTACGCGGGAATAAAGGACGTAAAAATTCCTGCACTTTACTCTGCACCTGCGGGTTCATACAGCCCACGGTCAGCTGTTCCGCTTGGGTGATACTGGCCAGTGCATTGCCTTCCTGGCTCATATCCGGCAAATACACCCAGTCATCTTCAGGCAGTAGCTGTTTCAGTCGTGCCGTACCCTGCAAGCCAAGGGTTGAAGCATTGATCATCAGTTTCGGATGAATGATCGGACGCTGCTGGAGCTGCTGCAACAATTCAATCAGTAGCGGCTCTTCTGCTGGCGTCAGGCTAAACAGATAGACATCCATCTCTAGCCCCAGCTCTTTCAGGCTACAGTAATGCAGAAAGCCTTGGGCATGTTGCTGCTGCAACAGACGATTGACCGCCTCATCCTGAAAATCAGGCGCTTCCGGGCTATCTTGCTCGAAAATGTCACACCAGTAGACCTTGTGCCCACATTCTGCCAATAGCGCCGCCATCACCCCGGCATAAAGCGTTCGACCAAAAACTGCAACCTTCATGCTGACCTCTGCCCCGTATTAGTCTTTTAGTTCTTGAATCAACTGTTTAAATGCTGCACCTAAACTTGGGTGATCCACCCCGTAGTGCAAGACTGCCTTTAAATAGCCAAGTTTGCTGCCACAATCAAAGGTCTGGCCTTTCATCCTGTAAGCTTCGACGGTTTCCAGCTGCTGTAATGCGGCAATGGCATCGGTCAGCTGGATTTCATTCCCGGCCCCTTTCGGTGTGGTGGCCAACAGCTGCATAATTTTGGCCGGTAATACATAACGCCCGATCACGGAAAGATTAGAAGGTGCGGTACCGACCGCCGGTTTCTCGACAATACCCTGCATTGCCGCACTCTGGCCCTCGGCAGGGGCAGCGGCAACATCCACAATGCCATATTGATCGACCAGATGCTCCGGCACAGCCTCGACCATAATCTGCGCTGCTTGTGTGGCATTAAAACGTTCAATCATCAAAGCCAGATCGTTTTTTTCTGCCTGATCTTTGACCAGCACATCTGGCAGTAACACCGCAAAAGCCTCATCACCGACAATATCTTTGGCACACAGTACCGCATGACCCAGGCCCAGCGGCTGTGGCTGACGCACACTGACCACGCTGACCTGCGGCGGTAAAATTTCGGTAATTTCTTTTAGCAAATCCCACTTCTGCTTCTGCTCTAATGTGGTTTCCAGCTCAAAGTTACGGTCAAAGTAGTTTTCAATTGACGCTTTGGAAGAATGCGTGACCAGAATAATCTGTTCAATACCGGCAGCAACCGCTTCACGCACCACATATTCAATCGCTGGACGATCGACCACCGTCACCATTTCTTTGGGAATAGATTTACTTGCAGGTAAAAAACGGGTACCCAAACCTGCAACAGGTAAAATCGCCTTCTTAATCATATACTTTAACCTAATCTCAATATTTTAATTTACTTTGACTTCTTTACCACGTTGATAGCCATCAACATAGTGCTCCAGCTGGCTTAATGCCCAATCAATATCCGATTGCACTGCAGTTAAATCATTGAAGCGCTCAAAGACCTGCAATAACTCATCCAGAGGATACATTTTTTCATAAGAACGCAAAATCCGGCTGTGTTGTGTCACTTCGGTATTATCAGCATCAATCAGTAATTCTTCGTAAAGTTTTTCACCAGGACGTAAACCAGAGTACTGGATTTCAATATCGCCATCCTGACTGTCGGCTTCACGTACTTTCAGACCGCTGAGGGCAATCATCTGACGGGCCAGATCCTGAATCCGTACCGGCTCGCCCATATCCAGCAGGAACACATCGCCACCATGGCCCAAGGCACCGGCCTGAATCACCAGCTGTGAGGCTTCGGGAATGGTCATAAAGAAACGGGTCACATCCGGATGGGTCACGGTAATCGGGCCACCCTTGGCAATCTGCTGTTTAAATAGCGGCACTACAGACCCCGATGAACCGAGCACGTTACCAAAACGCACAATACTGATCTGGGTCTGATCCTGCGCCTCGGCCATGGCCTGACAATACAGCTCAGCCATCCGTTTTGATGCGCCCATCACATTGGTCGGACGCACCGCTTTGTCGGTTGAAATCAGCACAAAGGTTTCAACGCCATTTTTCACCGCAGCATTCAGGCTAAAGGCGGTGCCAATCGCATTATTTTTCAAACCAGCAATCGGGTTACATTCTACCAGCGGCACATGCTTATACGCCGCCGCATGATAGACGGTTTGCACTGCGTATTGTTCAATAATCCGTTCCAGTTTGGCCTGATCCAAGACCGTACCCAGAATCGGAACAATTTCGACATTGGATGCCAGTCGTAGTTCTTTATCAATACTGTACAGGGCAAATTCGGTCAGCTCATAAATCACCAGTTTCTGCGGCTGGTTTTTAATAATCTGACGGCATAGCTCGGAACCAATTGAACCACCAGCACCCGTGACCATCACCACTTTGTCTTTAATATTTTTTTCTAGCAGCTCTGCCACCGGCGGCACCGGATCACGGCCCAGCAAGTCAATAATATCGACTTCCTGAATATCGGAGACGCGGATTTCACCATCCACCAGTTTGGTCAGACCCGGAATTTCAGTAATTTTTAAATGGGCAGGTTCCAGAAATTTAACGATTTCACTTTTGCGGCTACGCCCCACAGAGGGTAAGGCAATTAAAATTTCATCAATCCGCAATTTGGCAAAACATTTAAGCGCTGTTTCCGGCAAATAGACATCAATACCGCCAATATTCTGTCCACTTAAAGATGGATTATCATCAATAAAGAAAATCGGTAAATGTTCATTGGAACGGTTTAAGGTTGCAGCGACCTGTTGACCGGCATTGCCTGCCCCATAAATTGCGATGCGTTTTTTTGGGATACCCGCCTGTACATAAGAACGGACAATAAAACGGATGATTCCTCGGCTAAACCACACCCAGGCGAACATCATAAAGCCGAACATCAGTGGAATTGAGGTTGGAATAAAAGCATCTGTTAAATAGGCCAAGGCATAGAGTCCCGCCACCGCCAGAAAGGTCGCCAGGCCCAACTTGACCATAAACACTTCATTGTAGGTACGTACAATAAAGCGATACACCCCGAACACAAACAGCAGGATAACCGCAATTGCACTGACCCACAGTGAACCAAACGGAATATTCGGCACCACCTCTGCACCAAGGTCAAACTGACGAATGGCATAACACAGCCAGATTAGGACTGGAAATACACAGAAATCCAGAATGACCAGAAAAGCCAATTTGGCAGCTCGGGGGGATTCGACAAGAGGTAGGATGACGGATTTCACTTGATGTGTCTTCTCAATAGGAATAGTACAGCTCAGTTCAATTGTTAATATTGGAATGATTAAACTACAAATTAAACTCAGTTTGTAAAATGTATCAGTTGATGCATTTTTTATATGACATTATTGTAGCGCATATTAAATTATATACGCTGAATCACCTGGGCAATTGCCTGTTCGGTTGTGCGAATATTATCTTCCGATAAGGTTGGATGCACCAGGAACATCAGGCTGCTTTCACCCAACTGCTGGGCATTGGCTAGACGCTGTGCAGGTCGCCATGGTGTACCATCAAATGCATGTTCTAAATACACTTCTGAACAGGAACCACTAAAGCAAGGCACGCCCAGTGCATTGATTTCCGCCATAATCCGGTCACGTGACCAACCTTCTGGCAACTGTGCCGTATTGACCTGTACATAGCACTTATAGTTGGCATGGACATAATCACTGTTCGGATAATGCACACTAAAATAAGGACTGTCCTGAAATGCCTTCAAAATACGTTGAGCATACTCGGTGCGTTTTTGCGTCCATTCTGGCATCCGCTGTAACTGCAGTCGACCAATCACGGCTTGCATTTCCATCATGCGCCAGTTGGTGCCAAAAGAGTCGTGTAACCAGCGAAACCCTGGTGGGTGCTGTTTGTGATAAATGCTGTCGTAGTTTTTACCATGGTCTTTATACGACCACATTTTTTTCCAGAGCTGTTCATCATTGGTGGTGACCATACCACCTTCGCCACCAGTAGTCATAATTTTGTCCTGACAGAATGACCAGGCACCAATATGTCCAATTGATCCGGCAGGCTTGCCTTTGTACATGGCACCATGTGCCTGTGCACAGTCTTCAATAACATACAGGCCTTTGTCCTGCGCCAGTTGCATAATCGGGTCCATATCACACATCCAGCCCGCCAAATGCACGCAAATAATCGCTTTGGTATTTGGAGTCAGTGCTGCTTCTATGGTACGGGCAGAAATATTTTGTGAGTCGAGTTCTACATCTGCAAACACCGGATTGGCCCCAGCAGTCACAATCGAGCTGGCAGATGCCAAAAAGGTCCGCGAGGTGACAATGACATCATCACCTGCACCAATATTCAGAGCTTTTAAGGCCACATCCAGTGCAACTGTACCATTGGCCAGTGCCACGGCATATTGAGTCCCTGCAAAGCGGGCAAATTCTTTTTCAAACTCACGGCATTCTTGTCCGGTCCAGTAATTTACTTTGTTCGAGAGCAATACTTGAGATACGGCATCTGCTTCCTGTTGAGTAAAGCTTGGCCATGGTTCAAAGGCAGTATTTAACATGTACTACTAATCCTAATGAGTTTTATTTCTATCCAACGATAAGAAGCTTCTAATTTCTTGCCAAGAATTTAAGCAATGGTCTGCTTGATATTCCGCAGCAATTGAAAAATTCTGTTTATGAATATTCTGACCTTGATCTTTCAAGCAGATGGTTGTCCAGCCTAATAATTTTGCTGTTACAAAATCTTTTTTCAAGTTATCGCCTATATAAATATATTCTTTACACTGTAATTCGTTCATCACTTTCTCATAGTTGGCTATAGATGGCTTTTCTGAGCCAATTTCCTCAGAAATTACTATACTATTCAAAAGATTTGTTAATCCTAACGCTTGTAATTTATTACGTTGAGTTTTTGAACGCCCGTCAGTAATAACTGCATATTTATATTCCGTAGCAAAATAGGTTAATGTTTCTGCAACATCTTGGAATAGGGTAATATCCGGTTTATGAAAGCGATACCAATCTAAAAGCTCTTTTTTATCCAGTTGATATTTTTTGGAAATATTTTCAAAAACGTTTTCACCAGCATGATATTCTGCCAACATTTTCGCGTACAACTGTTGTGGCTGAGTACTAATTTTTGCCGCAATGAAGCGGTATGCAGATTGCAAATAACTTATTTCAGCATAAAGTGTATCATCTAAATCTAAAACTAAAGCTTTAATCTTGGTAGTCATTTACCAAAACCTCAGCATCATAACGCAGCATAAGTAAATTATCACACCATGCTGAAAATTCTTCAATATCCTGATTTAACAGATATTCTTGAATAACCCACTGACTATAATTAGCACCTGCTAAATAACTTAAAGGATAGCCACCACCAAAACGTGGGTTTATTTCAATCCCTAAAATTTTATCTTCAGTTTTATGCATAAATACCTGAATCGTTAAACAGCCACGCGCACCAGCTATATATTTTAACTTTTGATTAAATTCTCTGACAATAAAGTTCTTTTTTGTTACCCCTTTATTTACTTCACCTGCACGCACAAAAATACGTTTACGCGGTACTACACATTTTAATTCTGAGGATTTATCGTAGTAACAGTCAACGGTAAATTCATCATAATCGTCTGGTTTAATGTATTCCATAAACATAAGTTTTGGATCTGCACGATGTTCCGGTTTAATATCTTCTGCACAATATGCTGTAAAAATACCTTTACTTAAGCTTCCATCATACGGCTTTACAAAAACAGGAAACGTTAAACTCTCTAAGGTATATTGCTGCGGAATATGAATTCCTTTTTCTTCAAAAAAATGATTGATTTGACGTTTGTCGCGACATTGGTGTACCAACTCAGGATCACTTACCAATAAATGGATTCCTTGTTGCTTAAAATAAGCAATATTTTCACTTAAAACTAATAACTCTGTATCAATCGTTGGCACGATTAATTTAACTTGATTACTCAAGCAAAGGTGTAATAAATAATCAATATATTCAGGGCTTGTAACGCGCGGTGCTGTAAAACTTTGGTCAGAAACATGACATGCAGGAGCTAGAATAGGATTTAAATCAGTAGTAAAAACCTGACCATTTTCAAAATTTTTTTTCAGTTCTGTTTGGAAAGAGCGTACCAATGAAACTCTTTGTCCTGCTGAGGTAATTAAAATATTCATTTATTTCTTCTCATTACCATTAAATTTTGGCATTGTTGCATCATTTTCCGCGTTAATATCATCTTTGGCGAGCACTTTTTTCACCGTTTTTAGCATAATTTTAAAATCTAACCAGACCGATTGATTTTCGACATACCAAGTATCAAGTTTAAATTTTTCTTCCCAGCTTATGGCATTACGTCCATTCACTTGTGCATGACCAGTCATACCTGGACGTACCAGATGACGCTTGGCTTGTTCTTCGTTATAAAGAGGTAAATATTCCATCAGCAATGGACGTGGCCCGACAATGCTCATATCGCCTTTAATCACATTCCATAATTCTGGCATTTCATCTAGACTGCTAGAACGCAGCATTTTGCCAAACGGGGTTAATCGCTCACTGTCTGGTAAAGGGTTGCCTTGCGCATCTACTGCATCTTTCATACTACGAAATTTAATCATTTCAAAAGGTTTGCCATGTAAACCGGGGCGTACCTGACGGAATAAAACGGGTGAGCCCAGATTTTTTTTCACCTTATGTGCCACATAAAAATACAGCGGTGACAGTAATATGAGAGCAATGGAAGCAATAATAATATCGAGGAGGCGTTTTAACATTTAAATACCTAATATTTTAAGTAATTTTTGATTTACTTTTTCTGCATCGAACTTTTCAATTGCTATTTTATGACTTTCATTACCCATAATACAAATCTGTTCCGGATGCTCTATAAAATAAATCATTTTCTCAGCCAGTGCCTCAGGATTCCATTTCGGTACTAAAAAACCATTTTCACCATCTACTATAGTTTCTCTACAGCCTGGCACATCCGTAGTTATAATAGCACGTCCAATTGCCATCGCTTCTTGCGTACTACGTGGCACACCTTCTCTATAAGAGGGTAATACAAAAACATGACTATCCGCGATCCAATCTTTCACATTATTCACATAACCAGGATAATGAATAATTTTAGATTCAATTAAGAGATCTAATTCAGATTGTTTCAAAGCACCTAGGTTATGATGATCTATAGCACCTAGTACTGTAAATTGTACATCAGTATAGATTTTTTTTACTAATTTCGCCGCTTGCACAAACTCATGTATACCTTTTTCTTTAAGCAAACGACCAATAAATAGAAATTTTATTGGGGAGTGAATATTATCCAAAGCCTGGAATGGATAATCTTTTAAATTTAGGCCAATACCTCCAAGAACTTCTACCTTTTTCACTTTGATCGCATGTTGTTGTAGTAAGTCTTTTGGATCATCAGGATTTAAAAAAATAAGCTGATCAAGTTGTGGCAAAGCTACTTTATATAAAAAGACCTGTATTTTTTTTATAAGTTGCGTTTTTCTACTCAAGCCTTCAGGCTGTTCCGTAAAGGTATATCCCAATCCTTCAAGCATACCGGTAATACAAGGGACTTTAGCTAATTTTGCAGCTAAAGTTCCAAAAATCACAGGTTTAGAAAAATAAGAAAATACTATATTAGGACTTATTTCTTTAATTTTTTTTGAAAGTTTATAGGTTGCGATAATATCTGCCAAGGGGTTTAGCCCCCCCCTGTTTAAAGTATAGGTAATGGGGATCGCACCAAGCTGTTCTATTTTTCTTAAACCTTCAATAGAATATTCAGAAGTAAAAGCATACACGTGATGACCTCTTTCTACTAATGTACGAATTAAATCTGCACGAAAACCATAGAAGCTTGAGGCAACAGTACCTATAAAAACAATTTTACTCATATATTTAAATCTATTTCTTTACAACTTTATTTAGGTTTTTTTGGTAAAATTCTAATTCAGAATGATTAAATTTCATATTCCTACGTTGAGATAACTTTTGTAAATTTCCTGTATATTGAAAAAATTTACTGATTAATATCTTTAAGTATAGCTTTAGAACTTCAGCACTTAAAAAATTTGTCGCGTAATAATCTGAATATATTCTTAAAGTATCTTTGTAAGAGTTGATCATTTTATCAATAGATAGATTACCTTCTTCACGATAAAATAAAAGCAATTCAGGTAAAACAGCCATTTTAAAATCATTATTGATTATTGATCTAGTCCATAATTCAAAATCTTCTGCTCTAGGATATTTTTCAGAATATTGATTTCTTAAATACCATGCTTTACGTGCCATTACAGAGGGATGTACAATTGGATAGCTTAATTTTGGAACGTTAAAGTCAGAATATAAATCACTAACACATCTGTAACCTTTTACTTGATTAAAATTATTTATTGAAATTAAACCTGAAGAAACTAAATCAAAATTTTTATTATTTTCTAGAAAATCAAGCTGTTTTTCAAGCCTTTCTGGATGCATAATATCATCTGCATCCATACGAGCAATAAACTTTCCTTTTGACTCTTTTATTAACTGGTTAAGACGATAAGGTAGTTGTCTATTCTTCCCATCACAAATTACTCTAATTCTTATATCTTTATGCGCAAATTCCTGAGCAATCTTAAGGGAATTATCTATTGAGCCATCATCAACAAGAATTAATTCCCAATTTTGAAATGATTGACTAAGCACGGATTGAATCGCATATGCTAAGTAATTTTCAGCATTATAAAATGGAATACCTATACTTATTACAGGGTTATGATTAACTTCATTAAGCATAAAAATTAAAACCTACATAAATAGCAATAAACATTAAAATGTAATGAATCTTAATGTTACCCTTAACAAAGGGAGAGTAAAATAGAGGAATAACTAAAAACGGGATAACAATCCAAGAAAACAACCCCCAGCGATCTGAAAATGGCAATTGAAATGCCATAAATAACATAATGCTTGAGAGTATATAATAACAAACTAATTGGGTATATTTTTTTTCTAAAAAATCATTTTTTAATCTATTTTTTACATACAAAGACAGCAACAAAAAGAATGTATTAAATATCACAAATTGAGATTTAAAGCCAACCTGATAGCCGTAGTCATCATCTGTAAAATAGCTTGCGCGCTTATCTTCACCTAAAAAATCTAGAAATAAAGGAGATATATTTAAAAACCCATAATTCAAATAAGATACTAAAATCATAAAAAAATAGATTAAAACTAAAAAATTAAAATACTTATATTTAGAAAAGAAAGTCGAAACAATAAAAATTAAAATTGGAATAATAGATGTTAAATGAAAAGCTAATGCTAAAAAAACAAAAAATAAAATCCAAAGATTACTTTTTCTTTCAGCCCATAACGTATAAGAAAATAATAAAATAGATAAGGAGACCCCTTGCCTAATTACATTGATACTCATACTTAGAAAAAAGAATAATGAAATACATACAAAAAAAGCAAAAAACAAATTTGCTTCAAATTGTTTTGTATATTTTTTTAATGCACCGTATAAAAACACATAAAACAAAAATGAAATTAAAAATAGAAAAAAAGTGTAACTTAAGTCAAAACTCCTCAATATAATAGCTAATAAGTCAAACAGAAATTCACTATTAAAGTTTAATTCTGGCTCTCCTAACCAAAGTCCATTATAATAATTACCCGTATCAGTTCCAACATTATATCCTCTTAATCCAACCAGAAAAATTAAACTTACTAAAGGTAAAAATACTAGAAATTTTCCTAATTTATTTTGAACTAAAATGTCTTTCTTAATTTCTGCAGATAGTGCCGAAACTACTACTAGGCAAGCAGTACAAAAATAAATTAGATTATATAGGTAAAAAAAAGTGATGTTATCGACTAACATTTTTCAACTGCTTTCCATATTTTTATAAGTCATAAGAAGCTGATTCGCATTATAATTTATATCAAAACCTTTCTGTGCTAGTAAGTCTATATTAATTTGAAAATCTATATCCTTACATTGTAAGTTCTTAATTTCTAAGATCCACTCATCAATATTATTTAAATCTTTAAATTCAATAAGGTTCACACCTAAATCAACTTCATCTGATATACTCGAAGAAATTATAGATTTTAAACCTATTGCTTGGCTTTCCACCAAAACAACAGGAAATCCTTCATGCAAGGATGGCATTAACATCACATCAGATCCTGCCATAAGATGAGGTACATCAGACCTAACACCTAATAGGAAAACATTTTTCTCTAAACCATAATGTTGTATATTTTTCTTAATAGAATCTTCCAAAGGACCTTGACCTACGATGAAAAAAGTAAAGTTAACTCCTTGTTCTTTTAATCTCTTCGCAATTTCTAAAGAAAAATCATGATTTTTAACTTTGTTCAATCTACCAACTTGGATGATTTTTAAACCTTGAAGATTACTTTTAACTGCTTTCCAAGAATTTTTATTACTTAACGAAATTTCATTATATAATTGTAAATCAATTGCATTATTTAATAACCAAACATTTTCTGATGTATTAAATAAATATTCAGCTGCTTCTTTACCACACGCAATTTTTTTCGTTGGTAAGTTTTTATTCAAATATATAGCAAATTTTTCATACAATTTAGCTATAGTTCCAGATTTACCATTACTCGTATTATGTGAATGCGAAATTCTATGTGGAATTCCTGCTTTTTTTGCTGCTAATAGATGGAAGGCATTATTAAGCAACATATGTGCATGTACAATTTGATATTCAGAATGTTGCTTTAAAAAATTGGTTAACTTGAACATGCGCTCGAGTGAATTATTTGCAATAATTGGAAAAATATTTCCACCTAATGATAAAATTTCCTCATCATAATCACCTTGATCAGTGGTAAAAGTAATAAAGTCAAATTGCACTTGTGTACGATCAATATGACGGTATAGATTCATCAGCATGGTTTCTGCACCGGCACGGTCCATTTTTCCGACTATATGTAATACTCTGATCATTTCTTCAAATCCTTAAATTTTAAATATATTTCAGTAAAAAATCTTATCGACTTTTTCTCAAAAAATAATAATATTTTGTATTTTAAAGGAATATTTAAATCTAAGAAACTAAGATTTGGATAGAAATCATTATAGTGATATTTACTATTTTTTTTATTTAAAATATAACCTATATTTGCATAGGCTTTCTGGAATTGTAAAGAATCTTCTAATTCCCTGTAATTCAAAGACTCAATTTCTTTTATCACTATAAAGTTTTTCTCAACATTTTTATCAAAATTTTGATTAGTAATAGAATTTTCTCTTATATAATAAAAATATACTGGCTCTCGTATAGTTGAAATTTTAGGCTTATATCTCATAAGCTGAGTTACAAAAAAAATTAAATCCTCTTTATAATCTAATCCTTCTTTAAATTGAAAATTATTATATAAATTACTTTTAACTAATTTATTCCATAAGCCTGCATGAATTTTATTTTCAAGAATTCTTTTTGCAAATATTATTGGATCTTCGACTTCTATATCAGGAGTTTTTTGTATATAATTACTTTCAAGGCCAGAATAATATCCTCCCACTATAATAGCAGCATTACTCCTATTTGCTTCTCGAATTAAATTCATATAAGCATTAGGTAATACAATATCATCAGAATCTGCATGAATTATGTATTCCCCTGTAGCATGAGCTACCCCCATATTTCTTGCTGATGAAACTCCACCATTTTCCTTATCAATAATCTTTATCCGACTATCTTCTGATTGTATCCGTCTACAAATCTCATATGAAGAATCAGTAGATCCATCATTTACCAAAATAATTTCTAAATTTTGGTATGATTGGGAAGTAATGCTTTGGATCGTTTTTTTTATAGTCTCTTGGGCATTATACACAGGAATAATAACTGAGATTTTTGAGTCTAATTTCATTCCTAAACCTCTGCTAATGCTTTTTTCAGGAAATCAATTCCATATTGTTTTTGCTGATTTTTAGTAATATTAACAGAATCCCATTTAATTTCTTTTTTAAGCATATTGGGATCGATATCAGATATACTTTTAAATAATCGATCTTTTAAGTTATATATTTCTAATAAAGATTCGAATCGCGTATAACCTCTATCAATATTAGCAATAGCTATAAATGGCTTATTAAATATAATAGAAAACACACAACCATGAAAAGAATCAGTAACCACAAAATCACTTTTTTGGAAACATTCTATCCAAGATTCTACATTGGGAAATACATAAGATTCGGGATCTTTGGCAAAATATTTGTTAAAAGTTTTTGGCATATTATAAAATATTGGATAACCTAAAGAAGCACCAATATTCTCTAAACCCTGCATTCGTGATTCTTCAGGATCAAGTATATAGCAAAACAGTCCTCCCCCCCCTGATGGCATATTTGCAATATCAGCGATATTCAAATAGTCTGTAGTGTCAAGTAATAACGTTGGATCGCAGCATTGCACTGCACTAACTTCCATATTGTCACGAATTAAATCAACCGCACTTTTTTCTCTTACCGATACAGCATTAAATTTTTGTAAAAGATTTTTAGCAATTAACGTATTTTGATCACTAAAGCGCCAATCATCTGTACCCAGTGAAGCTGCATAACTAATTTTTCTAATACTTTTTGGGGCAAAACCTAAAAAGTAAAACTCAATATTAGGGCAGTATTCTGGTCGCCAAACTTGATCACTCCCTACAATAATTCCATCTAGGCCTTGAGAGAATTCTGGTAGCTCTGACAATTGCATCCAGCCACTTGAAGGCTGTATCTTTTTTTCTACAAAATTTCTTGTTTTATTTGAAATAAATTCCAATTCTGTTTGATTTGGATAATAAGGACCAGCCTTATTTAAAACTTTATTTTTTAACCATCGTCTTAGACTTTGTATAAATGCATGCGACTTTTTTAACTTATTACGCTTGACATCAAGAAATATTACCTCATGGCCTAAACGGTTGAGAGTAAGAGTTAACGCATATGCTTGCAAAATACCACCATAATTATTCCATAATGGCAATGTTAAAACACCAACCTTCACTTTTTACTCTCCGCAAGAATTGAAAGTAATATACCTTGACCTAACTCAGATACACTCTTTACCCTAGAATACTTGTTAATATAAATTGTATCACCTGAAACCATTTGTACCTTACCCTTAACATCAACACAAAGAGCAGCCAGGGATTTTATCAGAGACTCATCAATATTAATTAAATCGCATTTCATAAATGAATATAAAAACATTAAGCTACCTGATGAATCTATTGTTTTATCATTTGTATGTCCAAGGAATTGAGCCCAAAACCCATAATCTTCTTTTAGGTTATTTAAAAGTTTTAAATAATGCTCTGTAACATTTCTGAATTGCTCATTATAACTTTTTGTTGCGACCGAAGATAAGCCAAGCAATAACCACCCCATACCTCTAGCCCAATTTACTGACCCCAATGGATGATTATGAGTTAAATCATACGCATGGATAGCCAAACCTTGATTCGGTCCTACACAATATTGAAGCGCAAACTGAACTTGCCGCTCTGCATCTGCTTTTATACTTTTATCCGAGGTAATCTCTGCATAGAGCATTAGGAAAGGACAAAGTAATCCAACCGTATCAATAAAGAAAATATTATGTTCTTTCCTGTACAGGTAAATTCCATCATCCTTTCTAAATAAACTGATATATTTATATATATTTTTTGCAGCTTCAAAGTAGTGCTCTTTATTTGTTATTTTATAAAGTCGCAAAAACACCAGACCAAACATTGCTTGATCAACTTTATCTACTTTAAATTTAAGTTGCCCTTCATTCGTTACTAAATCAATTACTTTTCTTTCTATTTTTGCTAGAGCCTCTTTTTTATCTGCACTTTCATATTGATCAAGTAAGCCTAAAAGAAGAAAAGCTAAAGGAAAATTAAAATAAGTATAAATATGATGCGATTTCTTACCTAAAAAATTATTTTTCCAAGTTGCTAATAATGTATAAAGACCTTCATCATCATTAAAAGACATATTTATACTTTTTGAAGTAAGCATTTGATAAGCTTGTTGTAATACTTTCTCCTTAACTATATTAACATCCTCTATATCTAGAAGTTTTATATGTTGACCAAATTTTCTTTTAATCAAGGGATATGCAATCAAAAACAGCTGGAAGAAAATAATTGCAAGTAAAGTTATATAAATCAATTTATTACCTTCTCTTAAGTTTCTAAATAATTAACCCTAAATGGGAAGCATTCTTATTTTGAAAATTTATTCCCTTTTAGCTCTAAATAAAATAACTACTAATAGTCCCATATAACCTAAAACATTTACCAATGAAAATAATACAATTGATATAAGTTCACTTTTATTTAAATAGCCAATATATAATGCTCCAATACGGGTTATAGTGACTATAATTTCATAAAATAATAAAAGAGATTGAATTTTTAATGCTGGCATTGCAGCAACGGCTGGTCTAACAACTAGCATTGCGATCATCCATAATGCAATCCATGGAGAAAATTTTCCTGCCAACTGCCAT
The DNA here is from genome assembly GCF_013417645.1 of Acinetobacter sp. YH12236. Taxonomy (NCBI): domain Bacteria; kingdom Pseudomonadati; phylum Pseudomonadota; class Gammaproteobacteria; order Moraxellales; family Moraxellaceae; genus Acinetobacter; species Acinetobacter sp. YH12236. The sequence continues at coordinate 52,532 of NZ_VPDM01000006.1, read as the reverse complement.
TCAGCTCCCAATAACCAAGGTAAAAAAGATTCGCCAAAAATTATTATAAAACCAAAAGGTATTGATGCCACAAGAAGTAGAGCAAAAATCGATCGAATTATTAAAGAAAAAGTATTCCCTGTTTTATCAACAATGGCACGAGTAATCTTAGGATAAAAAACCTCTCCAACAGAATCTCCTAAAAGCACAACAGGAGCTGCTAAAATTACCAAAAGAATAGAGTATTGCCCAGCGGAACTTACTCCAAATAAGGTAGTAAGCATTATTACTGGCAAGCCCATTGAAGCAGCTCTTATTACACTCTGTGGCATACGATAAATTGCAAAATCTTTATGCTCAAAAGCTGCTTTTCGTATACCAGTTATACCAAACCACTGACGAAAATCAAATGAACCAACTTTTGGAACTCGGGCCATCAATATAATGTAATTAATCAGGTTAGCAAAAATTGATAATACAATTAACGTAATCCCACTAGCGGAAATATACCCTGCGCCCAGTTTCCCAAGATTCATGATGAAAGTACTGGCAACATACGAACTTGATTTCGCCTTAAATAAACCTTCCCGTATAGCCGCTTGATTAGCGACAGATAGCAATGCTACAAGCACTAACGAAGTTGGAATTAAATAAAGTAAGTTTGGTTCAGACGATAGACCAGCCAAACTAGCCAGCTGTTCTTGAAAGGCATAAATAACAATTAAAGCTACAGATGAGGCTATTACTGCGGAAACTAAAGACAAACGAGCTACAGCATTTGCTCCTTCCTGCGTTTTTGGCATGACGATAGCATTAGCGTAGCCTAAAGTTGCTAATGGCGTAATGATGTTAAGAATAGCGGTAAATGCTGCCAATGCACCAAAAGCCTCAGGACCATATAATCGTGTCAGAAATGGCATGAATGCCAATGAAATTGCTTGTGCAGCTGCAATCCCTGTTGCGACTGCAAACACATTTCTTACAAATTTACTTTGTCTAAAGGTCTTTATATGATTACGCAAAAAATAGGACATGGATGAGTTATTCTATGATAATAGACAATAGCTTTTGAATTAACATCTTATTCCCATCCTTATACTCATACTGGACTTACGAAGCTTAAACCTTTCGGCGGGAATACTATCAGAAAAATATGAACTTTCTGTTATGATTTTTAGCCAAAAAAACTAAAATGCTTCCTTTTGTATCAGTTTTTTGCAAATGATCTTTGTTTAATTTTGCTCTGTCTCACAATTTAGATACTTTTTGCCTCATTTTTATGCCTGTGCTTGCGTATACTTTCGCAATCTACTTACAATTTGTTATATACCCTTAAAATAACTTCGGTAAACTATTTTTTATTTTTATGATTTTAGAAAAATCGAGAACGGGAATACGTGTGAGACAATTTAAATCTATAATTCTACTGTCTTTTCTGGTGACAGCAAGCGGGTGTGCGGTCACCTCCGGCTTACAGACCTATGACTTACCTTCTGAGGGTGTCTATCAAACAGACTTGGGGACTTCGGTGAATGTGGTCCGGCTCACTCAAGATACTGTACTCGGTTTGCAACCGGCAGTACAAAATATTCAGCAAGATTATGCTCACCTGTTTACCCAGCCACACCGTAACTATAACCTCAGCCCAGGCGACATCCTGTCGATCTATTTATGGGCTTATCCTGAAATCACACCTGCTTCCACGAGTGTGAGTAGTGATGAGTCTGCACGCGCGAATGGTTATCAAATTGACCAAAGTGGTTATATTCAATTCCCGATTATTGGTCGCTATAAAGCTGCCGGTAAATCTTTAAGTCAGGTAAACCGTGAGCTGCGCAGTCAGTTATCGCGTTATTTAAAAACGCCTGATGTAGTAGCACGGGTTCTGTCTTATCAAGGGCAGCGTTACTCGGTACAGGGCAATGTAATGAAAGGCGGCCAGTTCTATTTAAGTGACCAGCCGACCAGTGTCTATACCGCTTTAGGTCTGGCGGGTGGGGTCAATGCCCAGCAAGGCAATAATGCTTCTATTACCTTGGTGCGTCAGGGGCAGACCTATCATTTAAACAGTATTGAACTGGAACAAGCCGGTTTTTCTTTACATAATCTGCTGATTCAACCGAATGACACCCTGTATGTAAACAGCCGCGAAAACCAGAAAATCTATGTGATGGGGGAATCGGGTAAAAACCAGTCTTTACCGCTTCGAGATCAGGGCATGAGTCTGAGTGATGTACTTGGTGAAAGTCTGGGCTTAAATCCATTGTCGGCCAGCCGTAGTAAAATCTATGTGTTACGCAGTCAGCCAAGTGGTGCACAAACCGAAGTCTATCATCTGGACTTAACCAGTATTGCCGACTTTGGTCTGGCCAATCAGTTTAAAATGCGCAGTAATGATATTGTCTATGTCGATGCATCTGGCCTTGCGCGCTGGCAACGTGTGGTGAATCAGCTTATTCCTTTCTCTAGTGTCGTTTATCAACTAGATAATTTAGGTAAATAATGAAAATTAACAATATTCTAGTGGTCTGTATTGGTAATATTTGCCGTAGCCCGATGGCGGAATACTTTTTAAAACACGAATTTCCGCATTTACAGATTGAATCTGCCGGTATTTCCGGACTGGTCGGTCATGCAGCCGATGATAAGGCCAGCCTGTGCATGCAACGTTTAGGGATTGATATGAGCCCGCATGTGGCCCGAAAGCTGAATGCCGAGTTGGTCAAGAAAGCCGACCTGATTTTAGTGATGAGTCAGAACCAGCAAAAACATGTGGAACAGACTTGGCCCTTTGCCAAAGGTAAAACCTTTAGGCTGGGGCACTGGCAAAGTAAAAATGTGGCCGATCCTTATCAGCATGATCAGGCAGTATTTGATGAAACCTGCCAGCTGATTCAAGCCTGCATTGCAGACTGGAAAAAATATATTTAACTTTCGAACAAAAGACTATGAGCCAAAATACCAATACAGAAGATACCATTGACCTGAAGGAATTGTTTTTCTCCTTAATTGCCCAGTGGAAACTGATTGCTCTCTGTGTCATTTTAAGTTTGGTCTGTGCCTTACTTTATTTAAGAACCACACCAGACACCTATCAGGTCGATGCACTGGTTCAGGTCGAAGAAAATAAAGGGGCATCTGCCGCCTTATTGGGCGATTTGTCCGATATGATTGAGCAGAAATCACCGGCTCAGGCCGAAATTGAGATTTTAAAATCGCGCTTGGTGCTCGGTACCGTTATTGATCGCCTGAATTTAAATATTCGCATTCATGGTACAGAAGACAGTTTCTGGAGCCGCTTACTGAATAAGCACGAGTATGACAGTGAATATTCAGGCAAATCGGTGCTGTTTAAAGACAACCAGAAAAGTTTTGATGTACGCAGCTTTGATATTCCAGATTACTATCGTGATAAAAGTCTGCTGCTTCGTTTCTCACAGGGTAAATTTAGTTTAACCGATGAAGAAACTGAACAAGTGGTCTTTTCTGCGCCACTGAACCAGACCAGCCAGTTACAGTCTGAGTATGGCCTATGGAAAGTCGGTATTTATAGTCAGGACAGCTTTGATAGCACTTACCTGATCCAAAAGCAAAGCCTGCCTGCAGCCGTTCGTAGCTTGCTCGCGGACTATTCGGTGGCCGAAAAAGGCAAAATGACCGGTGTGCTGGGCCTCAACTACCAGGGTACCGACAAGCAGCATATTACCCAGGTGCTCAATGCCATTTTAGCGGCCTATAGTCAACAGAATATTGAACGTCGCTCGGCTGAAACCGCACAAACCTTAAAATTCCTGGAAGATCAGCTGCCTGAACTCAAACAGCAACTCGATGTCGCTGAACGTGAATTTAACCGTTTCCGCCAGCAGTATAATACGGTCGATGTCACCAAGGAATCAGAGCTGTATCTGACCCAAAGCGTGACCCTGGAAACCCAAAAGGCCGAGCTGGAACAAAAAGTGGCTGAAGCCTCAGCCAAATATACGGCCGAACACCCAATCATGCAGCAAATGAATGCGCAATTATCGGCCATTAATAAAAAGATTAATGAGCTAGATGGAACATTAAGACGCTTACCAGAATTGCAACGTCAATATCTGCAACTGTTCCGCGAAGTGGAAGTGAAACAGCAGCTATATACCGGCCTGCTTAATTCTTATCAGCAGTTACGTATTGCCAAAGCCGGTGAAATTGGTAATGTACGTATTGTCGATACCGCGGTAGAACCGATTGAACCGATTAAGCCAAAGAAATTACAGATCCTGATTCTGTCGATTTTCTTGGGTGGTTTCCTCGGCACACTGCTGGCCTTATTACGTAATATGCTGCGTAGTGGTGTTAAGGATTCTACCCAAATTGAAAATGAACTGGACTTGCCGGTGTATGCCACTGTACCGCGTTCGCCTGTACAGGAAAGCCGGATTAAACTGCTGAAGAAGAAAAAGAATATTCCAATTCTGGCCGTCAAGCATAGCGATGATATTGCGATTGAAAGCCTACGCAGCATGCGTACTGCCATTCATTTTGCCTTAAGCAGTGCCAAGAACAATATTATTATGGTTTCTGGTCCTGCACCGGAAGTCGGTAAATCCTTTATTTCAACTAATCTGGCCACTATTCTGGCGCAAAGCCAGAAACGGGTACTGATTATTGATGCTGACTTGCGCCGCGGTTATTTACATAAGTACTTTAATCATGCAAACCAACCGGGTCTGGCAGACTACTTAAATGGTCAAACCGAGTTAAGCCAAGTCATTAAAGCTACTGAAGTATCCGGTCTGGATGTGATTGCGCGTGGTAAGAGCCCGGCCAACCCGTCTGAACTGCTGAGTACTAACCAGTTTAGCGCCATGTTGAATCAGCTGTCAGAACAGTACGATCATATTCTGATTGATACTCCACCAATTCTGGCAGTCACAGACGGGATTATTATTTCCCAGCATGCCGGGGTGAATCTGGTGATTGCACGTTATGCCAAGACACAAATGAAAGAGCTGGAATTGACCCTCAACCGTTTTGAACAGGCAGGTGTGAAAGTCAATGGTATTATCCTGAATGATATTCAGCGCTCTAGTGCAGGCTATGGTTATGGCTATAACTATTCCTATGCCTATAAAGCCAATAAGGATAATGACTAATTTTACAGTGACCGATTGCTTTAAAAATCTCGCTACGGCGGGATTTTTAATCTTCCCGGATTACAACTCTACTCAACAGTTTGCATTGAAAAAATAAACTCGTCCGCCTATGGTGTGGAGAGCAAAAAACTCCTGAGAATCAAAAATGCGTCTATCAAAAATATTGCTTGCGACCCTTGCCCTCAGCTCATCCCTGACCTTTGCCCAAGGGATTGTGCTGAATGACCAGAACCTGCGTACCGACCTGAATTGGCTGAATCAGCAAGGGGTGATTCAGATCAGTACCTCCACCTGGCCCATGAGTGGTGATGAAATTCAGCGCGCCCTGTCTCAGGCGAAAATCAGTAATTCTGTCCAGCAAAAAGTGGTGGATGTTGTCCTCACCCATTTAAATGCCGATAATCAGCTTCTGAAAGCTACGCTGTTTGCAGAAACTGATCATAAGTATCTGCCTCAAGCCTTTGGCGATCAGGAAAAATCACAATATCAGGCTGGTCTGGAACTGAATGCTGGCGGTAGCCAATGGGATGCCCGATTGCGGGTGAATGCCGAAAAAGACCCGCAGATTGATCATGATCAGGATGTGAATGTTGAAGGCTCTTATATTGCCGGGAAACTCTGGAATCAGTGGCTGATTGCCGGCCAGATTCCAACGTATTGGGGACCAGGTCATGAGGGGAGTCTGATTCGTGGCGATGCCAGCCGCCCAGTCTATGGCATTACTGCGCAGCGGGCAGAACAGACTGCTTTTAGCAGCAAATGGCTATCCTGGATTGGGCCATGGCAATATCAAGCCTTTGCCGGACAACTAGATGACTACGATGCTGTACCTGATGCTAAGTTGATTGGTTTACCTTTGCCTTATTTGGAACTGGGTGCTTCGCGAGCTATTCAATGGGGGGAGAAGGACGACCTGAAAGCCTGAGTTCAATTTGGGATGCTTTTGTCGGGAATAAAGACAATGGCGGCACAGGTGAACCTGATCCATCAAATCAAATTGCGGGTTTTGATGCACGCTTAAATCTACAACCATTGCTACAAGTCCCAATGGGAATGTATGCACAATATGTTGGTGAAGATGAAGCCGGCGGCTTACCGGCCAAAAAAATGTATTTGGCTGGAGTCGATTATTCCTCTAGCTATAATAATATGCCTTTTCAGCTATATACCGAATGGGCAGACACCCGTACTAATGGCAAAGCCCAAGGTATTTCTTATAATCACAGTGTATATACCGATGGTTTTTACCAGCATGGTTACCCATTAGCGCATGCGATGGGTGGTGATGGTCAAATGATTTCTGTGGGTGGTGATATTCGTTTCGATCGCCTGAATCGTGTTAATGCACGAGTACTGTTTGCCAAGTTGAATGAATCCACCCGAACTACTAATTTAGCTTTTCCAGCGCAAGATAATTTAAAAGCTGTTGATGTGAGCTGGACCCATTATCTACGTCCCGATATTCCACTAAAATTAAATGGCTGGATCAGTAATTCAGACCTATATGGTAATGATGGCGGTGCATCGATTGGAATTGAATTTCCTTTAGAAAAAGGCTTATTTTCCTACTAAGTTCTTTGCAAAAGATACTTTTAGTTGTGACAATCATTGTTGCTAGACATTCTCGAACAATGATTAAAAGCTAAAATAAAACTCTACCAAACGGCGATGTTTGCTTGCTAAAAAACCACCCATTCTGCAAGATTTCTTAAAAATTTCTGCTAAGATGGAACGAACATTAACGATAACATCATATTGGAATAATACATGAGTAAGGCCTTACCGATTGCTGTCGCTGTTCTTCTAGGCGGTGCTGCGCTCGTTCCTGTTTACTATGCAACTCAACATCCGGTAAATCAAAGTTCTAAGGCATCTAAAGATGCATCTGCAGTTTCTAAGATCAGCTATGCTCTCGGTTATGAAGTCGCACATCAAACTCCACCAGAGCTGGATATCAACAGCTTCATTACCGGTGTTCGTGATGGCCATGCCCGTAATGAGGGAGCCTATAATGAAGAAGAACTACAGGCAGCTTATGAGCAGTTCCAGAAGGATATGCAGCAAAAGCAGCTTGATGATGCTAAAAAGGCCCAAGCTTCAAGTGATTCTTTCCTGACTGAAAATGGGAAAAAACCTGGCGTCAAGACCACTGCTTCAGGCCTGCAATACCTGGTAACCAAAGAAGGTACTGGAAAATCACCTGCTGCAGATTCTATGGTCAAAGTTCACTATACTGGCAAGCTGGTTGACGGTACGGTATTTGACAGCTCAGTAGAACGTGGTGAACCAATCGAATTCCCACTAAATCAGGTCATTCCAGGCTGGACTGAAGGTTTACAGTTGATGAAAGAAGGTGGTAAGGCAACTCTATATATTCCGTCAAATCTGGGTTATGGTGAACAGGGTGTCCCTGGTACGATTCCTCCGCATAGCACTTTGATTTTTGATGTGGAATTAATCGAAGTAAAATAATACAAATAGGGAGAGCGACCAGCTCTCCTTTATTTTTGAGAATTGATAATGAAAATACAAATCAGTTTAATGGTTTTGCTGCTCAGTTCAGGCAGCCTTTTTGCTAAAGAGATCAATAATACAAGTAGTGAAGCTGAGAAGATTGGTTACAGCTTTGGTTATCTGATGGGTCGCAGTAATGCAGACACTTTAAAGGATCTTGATTTAGATGCATTTAGCCAGGGCTTAAAGACAGCCGCTGCTGGACAAAAATCCAGTTTAAGCGATGAAGAAATGACCCAAGTGCTGACTCAGTATAAACGTCAAAGTGATGCCAAAGAACTGATTGTGCTGAAACAGAAAGCTGAAGAAAATGCCAAAGCTGGCAAAGCATTCTTGCAGGAAAATGCGAAAAAGCCAGGCGTTAAAACTACCAAATCTGGTCTGCAATACCTGGTACTGAAAGAAGGTAAAGGGAAATCACCAAGTGCTAACAGTAATGTCCGTGTGCATTATGAAGGTCGCCTGATTGATGGTACCGTTTTTGACAGTTCGATTGCCCGCCAGCAGCCAGTCGATTTCCGTACCACCCAAGTGATTACTGGCTGGACAGAAGGCTTACAGCTCATGAAAGTCGGTGCTAAATACCGCTTCTTTATCCCCGCTGATCTGGCCTATGGACAGATTGGTTCGGGAGATATCATTGAACCAAATAGTACCCTGATTTTTGATATCGAATTACTGGAAATTATTAAATAAAAATTCCTTTAATTGTAAAAGTTAAAAAGAGAGGCAAATTATTTGCCTCTCTTTTTTTGTACTGATGAGAAACGAATTAGTTGGAGCTTTTCATGTATATTCATAGCAGTTTTGCTATTTTATAGTTTAATCAAAATATTCAACAACAATAGAGGACTTCAGCATGGCAGCAATCAAGACCCGCGAAATTCAATATACTGCGCAGGATGGCAGCACTTTGATTGGTTATTTTGCCGCACCGGAAACTGATGCACCTGTAGGCGGTGTTATCGTGGCACCCGAATGGTGGGGCCGCAATGACTATACTGAACAGCGTGCCCGTGAACTGGCGGAACATGGGTATGCCGCGCTGGCAATTGATATGTATGGTGACAAGAAAGTGACCACCAACTCTGATCAAGCCTATCAATGGATGATGCAGACGTTTGAAGATCCGGACACCATTGTGAATCGTGCAAAAGCAGCGCTAGATACACTGGCTGCACAGGATGAAGTCAATCCGGAAAAACTGGCTGCGATTGGTTTCTGCTACGGTGGTAAAGTGGCTCTGGATCTGGCTCGCTCAAATGCACCTTTAAAAGCTGTGGCTACTTTCCATGCCAACCTGTCTCCTAAAGCACCTGCACAAGAAGGCCAGGTACAGGCAGAAATTCTGGTCCTACATGGTGAAAAGGACAGTATGGTGAGCCTGGATGATGTCGCCAGCTTTAAAGAAGAAATGCAGGCGGCTAAGGTCGAGCATAATGTGATTGTATTTGAAAATGCCAAGCATGGATTCAGTAACCCGCTGGCGGATGAGCGCGCCAAGGCCAATGGTGTCGATCTGGGCTACAATGCTGAAGCAGAGAAACAAAGTTTGGCTGCCATGTATGAATTACTAGCACGACAACTCGCCTAATAACAGATAAATTGATCCGGCTCATGATCGAGCTGGGTCATACATGAAAAAAATAAATTCAATGAAAGGAGCCAATATCATGACTGAAAATAACTGCCCGTACTGTAATTTTGACGAATACGATATTCTGGCTAAAAATGATTTTGCTGTCGTGTTACCTGAACCCAACTCCCTGTCCAAAGGACATTATGTAGTTACTCCATTACGTCATGTGGCGTCATTTTTTGAAATCACAGATAAAGAACGTAAGAGCATGATGTCCTTACTTGAACAGGCTCGTAATGAATTGCAATTACGCTATCAGCCTTCCGGTTTTCATGTCGGGTTTAATGATGGCGAAGTATTTCAGGAAAAATCAGAACATTTACACATTCATATTATCCCACGTTATAAAGGCAAGGTATTAAAGCTGGATGCACGCTGGGGCATTGAAGAATAAGAATTTAAATTTTTTTCCCGAGTGAATGCTTTTCGAAGTGTTCACTTGTCCCTTCCATTTATTCATTTTTACTCTTTTTCAGTCTTGCTGTTTTAGCAGACTTTTCATCTTTTAGCTGGGTCTCTTCAGTTATACTAGGCTTCGTTTTCCAGTTTGCTCTATCTTCATGTTTGTATTTTCAGATGCCCTTTTAGAATGGTTTGATGTGCATGGCCGTCATGATTTGCCGTGGCAAGTGGCTGATGATCCCTATAAGGTCTGGGTCTCTGAAATCATGCTACAGCAGACTCAGGTCAAAACCGTGCTGCAATATTTTGAGCGGTTTATTCAACGTTTTCCGACAGTACAGGACTTAGGTACAGCTTCTTGGGATGAAGTCGCACCCTATTGGGCTGGGCTGGGCTATTATGCTCGTGCCCGCAATTTGCATAAGGCAGCCGGTATTGTAGCAAGGCAGGGGCATTTCCCGACGAGCCTAGAAGAATGGATCGCCCTGCCCGGCATTGGCCGCTCAACCGCGGGAGCCTTAATGTCTTTGGGTTTACGTCAGTACGGCGTGATCATGGATGGTAATGTCAAACGGGTGCTGGCACGATTTTTTGCGATCGAAGATGATCTGTCTAAACCGGTTCATGAACGTGCCTTGTGGGAGCTTGCTGAACAGCTTTGCCCGGTTGAACGGAATCATGACTATACCCAGGCGATTATGGATCTCGGTGCGACCGTCTGTACTCCGAAAAAGCCTTTATGCCTGTATTGTCCAATGCAGCAACATTGCAAGGCACATCAACAGGGTCTGGAAAATGAATTGCCCTTTAAAAAAGCCAAAAAGCCGGTACCTGTCAAAGCAGCTCAAGTGCTGTTGATCCAGTCAGGTGATGAATGGCTATGGCAGCAACGTCCTAATAGTGGTCTTTGGGGCGGGCTTTGGTGTCTGCCAATTATTGAAGACACTCATACATTTGAACAACTGTGCCAGCAACTGGGTCTGAAAAATCTCGTACAAAAGATCCAGATCAGCCACAGTTTCACCCATTTTACCTGGCAGCTTGAAGCCATGGTTTTTGCAGTCGATGCAGATCAGCAGGAACATCTGGCGATTGAGTTACAAGGCTTCTGGATGAACCCGGAAACTGCAGTCAATGCAGGTATTCCAACCGCCATGAAAAAATTGATTTCTACCGTAAATTTATGACATAGTCTGGGACAAGAAGAATCATATTGGCCTCATTTAAGGATAAATATTTTGCGCCATTCTCTTGCGTTTGTCGGGCTTTCTTTGGTGATGTTATTTCTGGTGGCGTGTAGTAGCGCACCGAAACATCCTTCTGCGGTTCAGCTTAATCCGGCACTGGTCAAAAAACTGAATCATATGCGTATGCCCTCTTCTCTGCCGATTCCGGTAGATCGGGTCCAGGCTCGTGAATTGAAAGATACTTGGGGAGCTTCGCGTAGTAGTGGCCGTTTGCATGAGGGCATTGATATTCTGGCTCCACGTGGAACCAAGGTTCGCAGTGCGACGCCTGGTCTGATCGCGGATTTACGGAATAACAATTTGGGTGGTAAAGTAGTCTGGATTCTGGGTCCAGGTGGTGCCTGGCATTATTATGCACATCTGGATGGTCATAAGCGTGGCCTGAAAGTTGGTGACTATGTCAAAAAGGGCGATGTCATTGGTTATGTCGGTAATACTGGCAATGCCCGGCATACCGCGCCACATCTGCATTATGGTCTCTATTTAAGTGGTAAGGGCCGTGGTGTTGTTAACCCCTATCCATATTTACGTTAATTTTAGGAAGTTTACATGTCAGAAGCGTTGATCAACCGTCTGGTCGAATTTGCTGAATCAGGCAATCAACAGAAAATCGTGCTCAATGGCCAGACCTATCAGGGCTGGATCATGGAAATTACCGAAGAGGCGCTTCTGATCAGTACTGGTTATGCCGATAAAAGTGGTAAGGATATGTGGATCCAGTTCAGTGATCTGCAGCAGGCAGAACTCTCCTACTGGGATAATCAGCAAGATCAGTGGATGACATTTAAATTATAAAATAATCAAAAGGAGTATCCCTTGACGATCCAACGCTGTGGCTGGTGCTCGGATGATCCGCTCTATATTGCCTACCATGATCAGGAATGGGGACAGGCGCTGCATGATGAAAAACGCCTGTTTGAAATGCTGTGCCTGGAAGGTCAGCAGGCCGGTTTAGCCTGGATTACCGTACTCAGAAAACGTGAATCTTATCGCAAACATTTCTTTCAATATTCTATTGAAACGATTGCTTCTTTTACAGATGAGCAACTCACCGCAAAACTGCAAGATGCTAGTCTAATTCGGCATATCGGTAAACTGACTGCGATTCGTGATAATGCCCGGGCCTGGCAACAGCTTAAATCTCAAGAAATTGATGTGGTCACATGGTTGTGGTCCTTTGCCCAGCGGCCCCGATTGAATAATGATGTGGCAGATTATCGTCAGGCTCCGGCACAAACCATTGAAAGCCAGAACATGTCCAAAGCCTTAAAAAAAGCAGGCTTTAAGTTTGTCGGTCCTACGATCTGTTATGCCTTTATGCAGGCAGTTGGCATGGTCGATGACCATGAAAATCACTGTCACTTTAAAACAATATCCTCCCATTCAAATAAGAGCTGAATCTATGTCCACTAATACTATTCAAGCCTATGCCGCAATGTCTGCCGGTGCTGCTCTGGAACCTTATCAATTTGATGCAGGTGAACTTCAGCCGCATCAGGTCGAAGTGAAAGTTGAATACTGCGGCCTATGCCATTCTGATATTTCAGTACTCAATAATGACTGGGGATCTTCAGTATATCCTGTGGTGGCCGGACATGAAGTCATTGGAACCATTACACAACTGGGTTCTGAAGCCAAAGGTCTAAAAGTAGGTCAACGTGTCGGTATTGGCTGGACTGCGGAAAGCTGCCAACATTGCGATTCTTGTATTTCAGGCCAGCAAGTGCTGTGTACCGGTGGTCAGGTTGCAACCATCGTCGGTCATGCAGGCGGTTTTGCAGATAAAGTCCGTGCTGGCTGGCAATGGGCAATTCCCTTACCCGAAGATCTGGACCCAGAAAGTGCTGGCCCCCTGCTCTGTGGCGGGATTACGGTATTTGACCCGATTCTAAAACATCAGATTCAGGCCATTCACCACGTCGGTGTCATTGGTATTGGCGGTTTGGGACATATGGCGATCAAGCTGTTGAAAGCGTGGGGTTGTGAAATTACCGCCTTTACTTCAAATCTGGATAAAACCGATGAGCTGAAAGCCATGGGTGCAGACCATGTAGTGAATAGTCGTGACCCAGCAGCGCTTAAACCGCTTCGTGGTAAATTTGACCTATTAATGAGTACTGTCAATGTCACACTAGACTGGCAGGCTTATTTATCAACACTGGCACCAAATGGCACGGTACATATGCTGGGCTTACCATTGGAACCCATGCAAATTTCTGCAGGTTCACTGATTGGTGGTGCTAAATCTGTGACTGGCTCGCCGACAGGTTCACCAGCAGCTTTACGTCAATTACTAAAATTTGCGGCACGTAAAAATATTGCGCCACAGATTGAACTGTTCCCCATGTCGGAAATTAATGCGGCGATTGAACGTCTGCACTCAGGCAAAGCCCGTTACCGGATTGTACTGAAAGCCGATTTCTAATTTTTACTAATCATCAGTAAATCTAGATCTGCCCTAGCATCATGTTAGGACAGATTTTTTTTTGGCTGTATTTGCAAATAATTGGTTTATAAATATTTAGCCAGCTTCTGAGCCAGAAATTCAATAAATAGATGTACCCGTTTAGGCAAATGCTCCTGACGGTAATAGACCGCATGAATTTTTTGATAATGTAGCTCAATCTGCTCTTCAAATAGCGCCTCTAAACGACCCGCCTGTAAGTCGTCCTCGACCAGAAAGCGTGACAGACAAGTAATACCCACCCCATATAAAGCCAATTGACGAACCGTTTCCCCATTGGGTGCTCTAATCTTTGGCTTTACAATGATAGGTTCGCCATCCAGCCGAATCGGCCAGGTGTTCAAATGCGTAGGCTGACTAAATCCCAGCAAAGTGTGCTCCGATAAATCTGCCACTGATTGCGGTCTGCCCTTTTGCTGTAAATATTCAGGGCTGGCCACAATATACAAACGACTGCGGCATAATAATCTGGCATGCAGGCTGGAATCATGCAGTTCTCCAAAGCGGATCGCGACATCGGTTTTATGTTCCAGCAGATCAATCACCTGATCATGATTATTTAGTTCAATTTCGATGTGGGGATAACGCTGCATAAATTCCTGAATTAGCGGCACGATTACATGCAGTACAAAAGGTGTCGCTGAATCGACCCGAATCAATCCTGAAGTATCACTATCTGATTTCAGTAAGGCATCTTCAGCTTCTGCCAGATTATTGAGAATTTTGCGCGCCTTTTCTAGAAATAGCTGGCCTTCTTGAGTCAGTTTCAGCTTACGTGTGGTTCTTTCTAAAAGAGTAACATTTAACTTATTTTCCAGACGTTGCAATGCCCGACTGACACCCGAAGTGGTTTGTCCCAAACGCTCTGCCGCCATGACAATAGAACCACTATCCACAATAGTGACAAAAGCCTGTAATTCTTCAATCGTCGATTTCATTTGTCACTCTTTTATTGATTTTCGGTCAATAATATTTTGCAAATTCAACTATTTTTTCGCAACAATAAAAAGCACAAAATACTCAACATCGAAAATACTTAAAGATTAAAGCTATGAATATTGTTCCTCAATTTGGTGTCGGTACCTTTCGCCTGTCTGGACAGACCGTCATTGATTCAGTCAAAACAGCCCTGGAAGTCGGTTATCGCGCCGTAGATACGGCACAGATTTATGCCAATGAAGCGGAAGTGGGTCAGGCTATTGCAGAAAGTCAAGTTAATCGTAACGAGCTGTTCATTACCACCAAAATCTGGACAGATAATTACGCATCAGACAAATTAATTCCAAGCCTCAAAGAAAGCCTGCATAAACTACGTACTGATGCAGTCAATCTAACGCTCATTCACTGGCCTGCACCTCGTTTAGGCGTTCAAATTCCTGAGCTGATGCAGACTTTATTAGAAGCCAAACAGCAAGGTCTGACTGAGCATATCGGTGTGTCCAATTTCAATATTGAGCTGACCCAACAAGCCATTGATACGATTGGTCTGGAGCATATCGCAACCAACCAGATTGAACTCAGTCCTTACTTGCAAAATCAGCGTCTGGTGAATTTCTTACAAGCACAGAATATTGATGTCACCTCTTATATGACACTGGCCTATGGCAAAGTACTGAATGATTCTGTCCTGCAAGGAATTGCTGCACAGCATCAGGCTTCGACTGCACAAATTGCACTGGCTTGGGCCTTACAAAAAGGCTTTGCGGTGATTCCATCTTCAACCAAACGTGAACATCTGCTTGCCAATCTGGCAGCGCAGGAGATACAGCTGTCTCAAGAAGAAATGGCTTTGATCAGCACCCTGGAGCGCAATGGCCGCGAGGTTGATCCAGAACAGCTTGCGCCTATCTGGGACTAAGCAGAAACCATGAAAATTAATTTTCCTTTGCTTGCACTGGCGGTTGGCGCCTTTGCAATTGGTACCACTGAATTCTCTCCTATGGGTTTTCTGCCAGAAATCGCCCGTGATCTGGAGATTTCAATTCCTCGTGCCGGGATGCTAATCAGTGCCTATGCTTTAGGTGTGATGTTGGGTGCACCGCTAATGACCCTCTGGTTAAGCCGTTATTCCAAACGTAAGTCTCTCATTTTACTGATGGCAATTTTTACGATTGGTAATATTCTGGCCACATTAGCGCCTAATTATCTGGGGCTGATGGGGGCACGCATCATCACCAGCTTGAACCATGGTGCTTTCTTCGGGATTGGTTCGGTTGTCGCTGCCAGTGTCGTTCCGAAAGATAAACAGGCCAGTGCCGTGGCCATGATGTTTATGGGCCTGACCATTGCCAATATTGGCGGGGTGCCACTGGCAACCTGGATAGGACAACACATTGGCTGGCGTATGGCTTTTCTGGGTATTTCCCTGATTGGTTTGCTGACCATGTTCTCCCTATGGAAAGCCTTACCTGAAGGCCAAAGCAGCCAGAAACCGGATGTAAGGCAGGAGCTGCAAGTCTTGACCCGCCTGCCTGTTGTTTTAGCTTTATTGACCACCGTGATGAGTGCGGGGGCCATGTTTGCCCTATACACTTATATTGCGCCAAGTCTGCAAAGCTTTACTCAAGCCTCGCCGGTATTGATTACTTTGATGCTGGTGTTGATCGGAGTAGGTTTCTCGATTGGTAACCATCTGGGTGGCAAGTTTGCAGATTTATCCTTAGATAAAACCCTGATCGGCTTTTTAATCTTGCTCATGCTGATGATGCTGCTCTTCCCGATTCTGGCAAGCACAGCTCTTGGCGCAGGTCTGGCATTAATCATCTGGGGTGCTGCTGCCTTTGCTGTGGTTCCGCCTTTACAGATGCTAGTCATGTCCGTGGCTTATGATGCGCCTGGGCTGGCTTCTTCGGTAAATATTGGTGCCTTTAACCTCGGGAATGCTTTGGGTGCGATTGCGGGAGCCAGTGTGCTAAATCTGGGACTTAGCTATAGTGCGGTTTCATTTACCGGTGCTGGGCTCAGTGCTGTTGCTTTGCTTCTGGTCGTGATTCAAATGAAACTGGTTCCACAGCAAGATATGACTACGCAGCAATGCTCTTAAAATTTCCTTCATAAAAAAGTCCGCCTGATGCGGACTTTTTATTGGCTATTTAACGTAAAGCTTCAGGTAACACAGGCGTTGCCACAGGTTTAGCCAGTTCGGTTTTCATCTTTTGCAGCATCTGATAAGGCTGCTGTTGCACAAACATATTCACAAAGGTTAAAGGAATCGAACCTTCAGGATTGGCATAGCCATAAGTCGATACCTTGACCTTGTTATTGGCCAGTTTCTGGAAAGTCCAGTCTCCCTGATAATCAGTCAAACGTACATAATTCGGATTTAGAGCATACCCGGTCTGAATCGCTTTATTCTTAATGGTGATCTGGCCATTGACATCCTTAATCATTTTACCCTGCACAATCAGATCACGGTCTTTTAAAGGGAATGGAAAATCCAGCACCATATACAAGGTGAAATCGCCTTTTTTATCATCACGCGACAGCACCTTGATACTGTCCATATAAGGCACCCATTTCACTGCATAATCAACATCCAGAATTAAAGAGACGGCATTCTCAATCGGGACATTGTAGGTGGTTTCGGCTTTATAGAGAAAAACGGGATTCCGCTCATCCTGATAGGTCCAGACTTTAATATTATTTTTATTAATGCTGAGTTTGGCATTCTGCACAGAGGTCGACTGTGCTGTAGCGGCAAAGGCTACAGCACACGCCATTAATATTAATTTCTTCATTCCATTGTCATCTTATTTTAGTTTTAAGTTATTTTTATATAGGATTTTGACGAAAATTTATACTTGAATATCGTTAAAACCAAGTACGTCTTTCATGTCATATTTACGCGCATCACGGCCAACAACCCAAGCTGCGGCACGTACGGCACCGGCTGCGAAGTTCATACGGTTGGTGGCTTTATGCGTAATTTCAACACGCTCGCCTTCGCCAATAAACATGGCAGTATGTTCACCGACGATATCACCGCCACGAATGGTCTGAAAACCAATACTTTTACGTTCACGTGGACCCGTATGCCCTTCACGGTGATATACCGCATCTCTTTTCAAATCACGACCCAATGCTCCAGCAATCGCCTCACCCATCATAAGAGCTGTACCTGACGGCGCATCGACTTTATGACGGTGATGTGCTTCGATCACTTCAATATCGACTGTATCACCAAAGACTTTAGAGGCAAGTTCTAGCAGTTTGATCGAAACGTTCACACCAACCGAATAGTTCGCTGCATAGACCACTGGAGTTTCTTTTGCAGATTCATCCAGATAAGCTTTTTGTTCGTCATTCATACCAGTAGTACCAATCACGATCGCAACGCCATTTTCACGGCAGATTTTAAGATGATTCACCGTCGCAGCAGGCGCAGTAAAGTCGATCACTACGTCACAGTCTTTAACTACTTCTTCAAGATGGCCGACAACCTTTACACCCAGGCTCCCTACACCAGCCAGTTCACCGGCATCTGCGCCAATCAATGAGCTTTCAGGGCGCTCAACAGCTGCTGCCAATTGGTAACCGGCTTCTTTCACCGCCTGAATAAGGATGCGTCCCATACGGCCGCCTGCACCTAAAATCCCAATGCGTGGTGTCGCTGACATAACATAGTCCTGATGTTGATTCGAAATTGCTCTTACTATAGCAAAACTCGCTCATAACACTAAGATTGATCGCATAAAAATCAATGAAAAGAATTAAAGAGGATCATGAGGGTTTTTGATATGTATCCATATCAACAATATTTTATGGACGAGTAAAAAGAAAATAATTCCGTTAGAGGAATAATGATTAAATGGTTAGTCAGAGATAAACTCATTTAAAGAAAATTCTAGTTAATAAGAATTAGATTTTAATTTTAAATAATTGAATTTAATAAGATAAAAAATATTTTTCCATGGTACGTATGATCTTGATTTTTCATATTTAGATTATTTGTATTTAAGGGAAATATATTGAAACTCCAATTTGACCACCTCAGCAATATAAGTATTACTGATATTATTGAATTAAATACCCATTATCGCGTACTGAGGCATATGCCTTTAGCACATGGCATTATTTTAGATGAAGCGCGATGGATTGTTTGAGTAAATGGAAGTGTAAATCCATACTTTTTTAAATTTAAGAATGTTTAAGGATCACGCATCAAGCAGTTGACCAACTTCTAAGCTGGTATATCCACGTTCTTTAAAGATCAACACAATCGCTTTTTTATAATCTTCACAAATAGATGTTTTATATTTAGTGATAAGTTGAATCTCGGAATTCAGCTCCAGATCATTTTTTAAGGTCAAGACTTCGGTAGAGATCTTATTAAAAATCTTTAAATTAAACATATAGGCACCTGTTATCAGTTGTAGCGGCCCGACTACAACAAATACCTGCCTTAGCTTAACTAGACACCCTTGGTCGCAAGGATTACAAATTAGAAAAAGTTCTGCAAGTTTTGAGGAATTGACAGATTAAATAACCTTCTAAATTCTTCCTATTTAACAAGATTGTCAGCCTAAAAATTAATTTTATATATCAAATTCTTAATAATCTCATAATTGCTAAAAATTTAATAGGAACCAGTTTTTGTAACAATTCTTTTAATATCCCAGATTATTCATAATATTTTATTAGTTAAATAAATGATGAGATCATTAATTCAGGATCTTCATATCCTGATGATGAGGTCTTAAAAGACAAAGTATTTTTCTCTGTCTGGCTAAGGTAAGAACCAGACTCTTTGTACGCTTTGGCTCACATCAATCTCGGCCTTTTGCTGCTATTCAGAATACTGGAAGTTTCCTATGATGAATTCATCAGGAACAGGAAGTTCCAAACAAGAATAACAATAGATCAGCACAAGGACAGTAAGGTACGACAGGAGTTATACCGAGTGAACCCATACGAAAAACCCCGGCAGGATGCTGGGGTTTTTCTTTTAGTATTTAAATTAAATTTCATCCTTTAAATGTGCAAATATGTGACATACATCACATTAACAAATCCATTTTCTTATATATTTTGCCACTTGCTCAATTTTATGAGATTAATGATTAATCTTATATTTCAGTTATTTAAATAACATCAAACTACATTAGTAAACATAAGTACACACAAAAAAACATCAATATCTACATTTTATGTCAACATTTTTGCCAAGTGTACTGAGTAGTACACTATTTTTAATACAAGGAAATTTATATGAAATTAGTTCAATTAACTTTTGCCGGGGTAGCGTTAATTGCTGCATCACAAACTTTTGCTGCTGAAGAAGTAGCACAAACAGCTCCTGCTGCAACTGAAACAGCTGCGTCTGAAGTTCAAGCTGCTGAAGCACCTGCAAGCGAAGCTCCAGCATCAGAAGCTCAAGCAACTGAAGCTCAATAATATGACAGGATTTATATTTCTCTGCGTGAGGGGTATAAATCCTTCTTAAAAAGCCAATATCATTAAAAGAATAATTTTCTCATTATTTTTATCTAATAATTAACTTATACATCTTTTCCGAATTTAAGCTATAAAAAAGGACGCCTGAGCGTCCTTTTTTATCTATCCAGATCAGTCAAACAACCGATCAAAGAAAGATTTTTTCTTTGGAGAAGACTGGCTGCCCTCATCTTCCATGGTCGCTTGCAACTCTTTCAACAGTTCACGTTGACGTGCAGTCAGGTTCACTGGTGTTTCTACAACAACACGGCAAAGCAGATCACCTTGCATGGTTGAACGTACTGGTTTCACGCCCTTACCACGTAGGCGGAACAGTTTACCGGTTTGCGTACCTTCAGGAATTTTCAGGCTGACACGACCATCTAATGTCGGAATCTGAACTTCTTTACCCAAAGCTGCATCCGCAATTGAAATTGGCACATCCATATACAGATCTGCACCGTCACGCTGGAAGATTTCGTGTTCACGTACCACGACTTCAACGTATAGATCACCTGATTGGCCATCACGAATCGCTTCACCTTTACCAGTCAAGCGTACGCGGTCGCCATTGTCCACCCCGGCTGGGATAGTAACTTCTAGGGTTTGCTGACGGTCAGATACACCTGATCCATGACATTTATTACATGGGTTCTTAATGATCTTGCCCTGGCCACGACAGGTACTACAGGTTTGCTGTACCGAGAAGAAACCTTGCTGCATACGTACTTGGCCGGCACCATGACAGGTTGGACAGGTTTCAACATCGTTCGGATTTTTAGAACCTTTACCATCACAGGCGTCACATGGTGCTGGTGCAGTAAAAGTAATGGTTTTCTTAACGCCTTTGACTGCTTCTTCAAGCGTCAATTCCATCACATAGCGTAAGTCTGAACCACGGCGTTGACGTTGCTGGCCACGGCCCCCCCCACCAAAGGCTCCACCGAAAATATCCCCAAACTGGCTGAAAATATCTTCCGCACTGAAACCACCGAAGCCGCCAGCACCACCGCCCATACCACCTTCAAAGGCTTGATGGCCCATACGGTCGTACATGCTGCGTTTTTCGCTGTCTGACAGAACTTCATACGCTTCTGAAGCTTCTTTAAACTTCTCTTCAGCTTCAGGATTGTCCGGGTTACGGTCTGGATGATATTTCATCGCCAACTTACGGTAGGCTTTTTTAATTTCATCATCACTAGCGGTTTTAGAGACGCCCAAAACCTCATAATAATCACGTTTAGCCATGTCTGGCGATGCTCCTCACGGAATTCTATTTAATATTGACTGTGGTCTAAAATTGGGGTTAAACCCA
The DNA here is from genome assembly GCF_013417645.1 of Acinetobacter sp. YH12236. Lineage (NCBI taxonomy): Bacteria > Pseudomonadati > Pseudomonadota > Gammaproteobacteria > Moraxellales > Moraxellaceae > Acinetobacter > Acinetobacter sp. YH12236. The sequence continues at coordinate 31,405 of NZ_VPDM01000006.1, read as the reverse complement.
GCTTTACAAGGGGAATTCTGAAAAAAAATTGAAAGCTTAGAATACGGCTTTGTTTTGAGAAAATTTGAAGATACCTTTGAACCAGGCATTAATGAGGAAAATAATGGCAATAAAGCTGAATACTACACCTGCGACTGTGCAGGCTTTTACCCAAAGCTGGCTATCCCAGGCGAAGAAAAATAATGGAATGAACCAGAGCGCTGCAAAAATCGCGAGTACTGAATAAATTACAATATTACGCATGATCCAGAGTGCCTGTGCCTGTAACCAGACTTCGGCATAATCGATCTGGGTCACCTTACGTGCATACCAGTAGGCGAATATGCCGCTTACCACTGTAAATAAAGCAAAAAACATGAAGACATAAGCCATCGCCACGGAGCGTCGCATCTTGGTGAGTGTGTCTTGAGTCATGTTTAGTCAACCTTAGTGTGCGGCCCAGCACAAGTGAGTTCCGCAGCAGTATGTCTTTTTTGAATTATTAAAAAATCAGGTACTACTATATTGAAATTTTCAATATTTCGCATCTGAAATTATGACAAATTTAAACAGAATTTAAACTTTTTTTCACTTTAAACCATTGTGCATATAAGGCTGGCAGGAAAAACAGCGTTAATAGCGTTGCAACGATTAATCCTCCCATAATGGCAACCGCCATTGGTCCGAAGAAAATGCTTCTGGATAAAGGAATCATGGCCAGAACGGCAGCCAGTGCAGTCAGGACAATCGGACGGCAACGGCGCACTGTGGCATTGATAATGGCGTTCCATTGCGATTCACCTGCCTGAATATCCTGTTCAATCTGGTCAATGAGAATCAACGAGTTACGCATGATCATGCCTGACAAAGCAATCGTGCCCAGCATGGCCACAAAGCCAAAAGGTTTATTGAAAATTAACAGGAATAAGACCACGCCAATAATACCCAATGGCGCTGTCAGGAAGACAATGAAGGCACGTGAGATACTTCGGAGCTGAATCATCAGCAAAGTCATCACCACTGCCAGGAACAATGGCATACCCGCATTCACTGAATTCTGCCCTCGCGCAGATTCTTCAACTGTCCCGCCTACCTCTATTAAATAGCCACTTGGCATTTCTGATCTGAGCTGTGCCAACTGATCTTTCAGCTCGTTGACCACGGTTGCCGGTTGCAGTTGCGTCCGGATATCAGCCCGTACCGTAATGGTCGGCAAGCGATTCCGATGCCAGATCAGGCCTTCTTCAAAGCTGTATTCGATCTTGGCAATCTGGGCCAGAGGAACTGAACTCCCATTCGTAGTCGGTACTGCCAGACTACTCAGTGAACCGACATCGACACGTTCAGCCTGATCACCCCGTAAGCGGATTTCAATCAGCTCACGTTTCTCACGGTACTGATCAATCGCAGTTCCAGAAATTGAGCTATTCAGGAAATTCGCCAAATCGCTACTGCTTACTCCCAACTGACGGGCGCGGTCCTGATCAATATCCAGCTTAATCACTTTACTTGGTTCACCCCAGTCCAGATGCACATTGGTGGTATTCGGATTGTCTCCGACCGTTGCTGCAACTTTCTGTGCCCATTGGCGGACTAATCCCAAGTCTTCACCCGATACGCGGAACTGTAATGGATAGCCAACGGGTGGGCCATTTTCCAGTAGAGACACTCGGGTACGAGCTTCTGGTAACAGCACCCGAATCTGGTCACTTAAAGATTTACGGATTTCATTGCGGTCTTCAAGTGATGAAGCCAATACCACAAACTGGGCAAAGCTGGCTTGCGGCAATTGCTGGTCTAATGGCAAATAGAAACGCGGTGAGCCGGTACCGACATAGACCACATAGTTATCAATCCCCTCCTGTTTGGACAGGAAGTTTTCAACTTTTTTCACTGCCGCTTCAGTCGCTTTTAATGAAGCGCCCTCTTCCAGTTTCAGATCTACCAGAATTTCGGCACGATTCGATGGCGGGAAGAATTGTTTTGGCACCAGATTAAACATCAAAATGGATAGCACAAAAATCCCGACAGTCGCCGCAATGACCGTTTTACGGTAGGTGACACAGATATTCACCCAACGGCGAAAGCCCTGATAGAACTTGGTTTGATAAGGATCATGATGTTCACCGGCATGATGCACCAGCGGATCCGGTTCAGGGCGTTTGCGTAAACGCGCCCAGAGACGTTGATACCATGGCGCTCTTTGCACCAGATCCTTGTTAAAATCTGGCAGGAGTTTATCACCCAGATAAGGTACAAACAGAACTGCGGCAATCCAGGACACCAACAGTGCCAGCGTCACCACCTGGAAAATCGAGCGGGTATATTCCCCGGTACTGGATGCTGCTGTCGCAATCGGCAGGAAACCGGCAGCAGTAATCAGGGTTCCGGTCAGCATTGGAAAAGCAGTCGTCCGCCAGGCATGACCGGCCGCCTGTAAGCGGCTAAAGCCTTGCTCCATTTTGATTGCCATCATTTCTATGGCAATGATCGCGTCATCGACCAGAAGGCCAAGTGCCAGAATCAGGGCACCCAGAGAAATCTTATGCAGGCCAACATCAAACAGTTGCATCCCGGCAAAGGTCATCGCCAATACTAACGGAATCGAGAAAGCCACCACCAAACCAGTACGGAACCCGAGTGAGAAAAAACTCACCAAGAGAACAATAATCACGGCCTCGGCCAGAACTTTCATAAATTCATTAATACTGCGTTTCACTGCTACCGGCTGATCTGAAACTTTTTGCAGATCCATTCCTAAAGGCAAAGTTTTCTGCAAACGGGCAAATTCCTGTTCCAGATTTTTACCCAAGGCAATAATGTCACCGCCTTTACGCATCGATACGGCAATACCGATGCCATTTTCGCCCATAAAGCGCATACGCGGTTGTGCTGGATCAGTAAAGCCACGATAAACCTCCGCTACATCGCTAAGCTGGATGGTCTTGCCATTCACTAGTAAAGGTAATTGCTGCAGTTCTTCGACATTATTCAGCGCACCACTGACCCGCACCTGAATCCGGTCAGAACCGGTTTCAAAAAAGCCCGCCTGAGTCATGGCATTTTGCTGCTGCAGTGCCTGCTGAATGGCAGTCACCGGAATACCGAGCTGGGTAGCTTTGGTGTTGGAGATTTCGATCCAGATTTTCTGGTCCTGCAGACCGATCAGTTCAACTTTGGCGACATCCTTGACCCGTTGCAACTGTAACTGCAAACGGTCAGCATATTCTTTAAGCGTGGCATAATCGAAGTCATTACCCTTGATGACATAGATGTTACCAAAGGTATCACCAAACTCATCATTGAAGAATGGACCTTGTACGCCTTGCGGCAATTCATGCCGAATATCATTGATTTTCTTACGGACGTTATACCAGACATCTGAGACATCCTTGGAAGCCAAGGAATCCTTGGCAATAAAAGTCACCATGGATTCCCCCGGACGGGAATAGGCCATGATCCGGTCATACTGTCCGGTAGTCATCAACTCTTTTTCAATCCGGTCGGTGACCTGTAAGGACATTTCTTTAGCACTGGCACCCGGCCAGTAGGTCTGGATTACCATCACCTTAAAGGTAAACGGCGGATCCTCACTTTGTGACAGTTTGGAATAGGATACGATGCCCACCAAACCGAGCAGGATCATGAAATACAGTACCAGACCTTTATTCTTTAAGGCCCATTCAGACAGGTTAAAGTTCATATTTAACTCCCTGCCTGAATTTTCACACTACGGTTTTCACGGTCAATCGGATTTATTTTTTGCTGGTCACGCAGCAGATGCACCCCACCAATCACCACATAATCATCAGCCTTTAACCCACTGAGAACTGGTACAGAATCACGGCCATAAGCACCCAGCTGAACCGGCACTTTGCGGATGGTATGATCCGGCTTGACTACCATTACATAGGCCTGCTGATCGGTCGCTGAAACGCTGGATAAAGGAACGCTAAGGATATTGTCCTGACTGTTCTGGAAGAATACCCGGGCACTCTGACCAAGCTGAATCTGGCTGTTCCCTTCGCGTAAAGCCACTTTCACCCGGAAGGTACGCGATTGATCTGCTGCAGGTGAAATCTCACGAACAAAGGCGGCGAATTTTTCATTCGGTTTGGACCATAACGTGACCCAGGCCGGCTGACCAGTTTTAATTTCGGAAATCGCTTGTTCAGGAACCCCAATCACGACTTCACGCTCACCGGCTATCGCCAGTTCAAAGGCGGCCTGCCCTGCTGCAACGACCTGACCAATTTCGATATTACGTGCAGTAATCACTCCATTTTTATTGGCAATGAGCTGGTTATAAGCGGTCTGGTTTTTGGCCGTATCATAATTAGACTGGGCCTGTTTCAGATTTGACGCGGCTGCCTTGTATTGATTTTCAATCGCATCATATTGTGAACGGCTCACGGCATTGGTGGGTAACAGCTGCTTGAAACGCTGTAATTCATCCTGAGCAATTTTACTGGCCGATTGGGCACTTTCCAGCTGGGCACGTGCTGCATTTAATTGAAGTTGAGCATCTTTCACATCTAGGGTCGCCAAGATCTGCCCCACTTTTACCTGATCGCCCACATCGACAAAGCGCTGGGTGACCTGCCCGCCTACCCGGAACGCCAGTGCTGTTTGCTGACGTGCCTGGACATCACCGGCATAGCTTTTCAATTCCTGATGTGAAGTTTTCGGTGTGGTCACCATGACAAATGGAACTTCCTGTTCTGCTGCAGCGCTGTCCTTGCTACATCCTGAGAAAGCCATACTGCATAGGACGATCATGCCAGCCAGTGCGCTCTGTATCGTGATCATTATTGTTCGCTCTTATCTAATCATCATTTTTAGGGCAAAATAGGTAGATATATAAATTGCTTATTTTTTAATTAATATACCACCCGGTACACTAATTAGGATTCTGCAGTTAAAACAATGACCATATTGAATTTTTTTGGATGAAATTGTGCAAATACCGGTTGGACGGCCCAAGGATCTGGAAAAACGCCAGCGTATTCTGAACGCAGCGAAACAGCTGTTTTTACAGCATGGTTATCATGGTTCCAGCATGAACCAGATTGCGCTGGAAGCCGGGGTGACCAAACTCACTGTCTATAATCATTTTCAGGATAAGGCCACGCTGTTTAGCTGTGCGGTTGAAGAAACCTGTGAGGCAATTCTGCAAGAATCTCCTAAAGTTCTGCAGCCTGATAGTGATTTTCAGCAGGAGCTGTATCAGATCTGTCTGCGCTCATTCAATATTGCCAATCTGCCGGAAGCTCTCAAACTGGACCTGCTCATCATGCAACTGGCCTATGAAAAAAATCCGTTGGCGGAACGTTTTTATACAGCCTCACATATCAAGCTGAATCAGGCCTGGCATGATTTCTTTGAGCAGGCGCAGCAACATCAATTTATCCAGACTGATGATCCGCAGCATCAGACCGAACTGATGGTGTCCTTACTGTTAGGTATGCGACATCACAAAGTCTTACTGGATTTAAGCCCGTTACCTGACATGCAGCAACGCCATCAGATCATTCAGCAGGCCATCGAGATCTTTATGCTGAAATATGCAATTTCCCGTTAAATTTCTTCTATCTGGCCTGATCCTTGCAACAGCGTAAGGACTAAAATTCATCCAATTAGCAACAAATGATATTCAACTTTTGTCTGCAAAAGACTTGGATTGTCATGCAGTCGGGGTATAGTCAAAGGAAGAATCGGAGGGATATAAAAAATGGTTCAACAGATTGATGCACCTCTACGCGAAGACGTACGTTTACTGGGTAATTTGCTGGGAGAAACCCTGAAGTTACATGCGGGGCAAGATTTGTTTAATCAGGTCGAGCAAATTCGGGCCTTATCGAAAGGTGCTCGCGATGGACAGGTTGAAGCAGAAAAACAGCTGGAACAATTATTCCTGACTTTAGAAGATCATGAAATCCTGCCATTAACCCGTGCCTTCACCCATTTCTTAAACTTTGCCAATATTGCCGAACAGTACCATGTGGTACGTCGTCGCCGTCAAAGCGAATTTGAGGAAAGCACAGAATCTCCAAATCCTCTGGTTCCTTTATTTGAAAAATTTAAACAGCAGGAGATTTCTGCAGAAACCTTATATCAGCAAATCTGTGAATTAAAGATTGAACTGGTGCTGACCGCACATCCAACAGAAGTCAGCCGACGCACCCTGATCCAGAAATATGATGGCATCAATAATGCCCTGTCCAAATTCGACCAGCAGAAGCTAACCCCGCGTGAACGTCAGGCAGTTTTGGCTGACTTAAAACAGCTCATCAGTTCTGCCTGGCAAACTGATGAAATCCGTCAGCATCGTCCAACCCCGGTGGATGAAGCCAAATGGGGCTTTACGACAATTGAACAAACCCTCTGGAATGCTGTACCCAAATTCATCCGTGAACTGAACGGCATGGTTGAGGAACAATGTGGCCAGACTTTGCCGCTAGATGTTGCTCCGGTACGTTTCGCTTCCTGGATGGGTGGCGACCGGGATGGCAATCCGAATGTGACGCATAATGTGACCCAGGAAGTATTGTGGTTGTCGCGCTGGAAAGCAGCCGACCTGTATTTGCGTGATATTGAAAACCTGCGCTGGGAACTTTCTATTCAGCAATGCAGTGATGAAATTACACAGGCGTTAGGCCACCAACATCCTGAACCGTACCGTGAATATTTACGCGATATACGTGAACGTCTAAAAATTACCCGTGCTTGGCTGGCTGAAAAACTGCATGGCAAAGATGCGGATGATAGTCGGGTGATTAAAAGTAAAGATGAGTTATTAAAACCGTTACTGACCTGTTATCGCTCATTGATGGCGTGCAATCTGGCAGAACTTGCCAATAGCAGTCTGCTGGATTTGATTTACCGGGTGAACTGTTTCGGAATTGAACTCCTCAAACTGGATATTCGTCAGGAATCTGGTCGTCATCGTCAGGCCATTTCAGCCATTACTGAATATCTGGGTCTGGGTAATTTTGAAACCTGGACTGAACAGGCCCGTCAAAACTTCCTGTTGCAGGAACTGCAAAGCAAACGTCCCCTGCTGCCAAAACACCTGAATGAACCAGCGGGTAGCCTGATTGAACATCCTGATGTGCAGGAAGTCTTTACTACTATGCGCACGTTGGCCGAACAGCCAAGTGAGTCTCTAGGCGCCTATATTATTTCCATGGCCGAATATCCAAGTGATGTGCTGGCCGTCTTGCTGCTGCAAAAAGAAGCCGGGATTAAACAGCCTTTACGGGTAGTACCTTTATTTGAAACCTTAAAAGATCTCGACGGCGCTGCTGACACCATGTCGACACTCTTTAATATGCACTGGTACAAGCAGCATATTCAGGGCAAGCACGAGGTCATGATTGGTTATTCGGATTCGGCCAAAGATGCCGGCTTTATGTCAGCCAACTGGGCACAGTACCGTGCGCAGGAAGAACTGACCGCAGTTGCTAAACAGCATGGTATACAGCTGACCCTGTTCCATGGTCGTGGCGGCTCGATCAGCCGCGGCGGTGCACCCACCCAACAAGCCTTGTTCTCGCAACCGCCGGGTTCGATTTCAGGGGCCATTCGGGTGACTGAACAAGGTGAGATGATTCGCTTTAAATTTGGTCTGGAAGAAATCGCGCTACAAAATCTGGAAATTTATACTGCAGCGACTCTGGAAGCGACTTTATTACCGCCACCCGAACCGAAACCGGAATGGCGTGATCTGATGCATAAGATGACCGATCTGTCGGTACAGGTCTATCGTCAGACAGTACGTGAAAATCCGCATTTCGTGAAATACCTGCGTACCGTGACCCCAGAACTGGAATTACAAATGTTGCCACTGGGTTCACGTCCTGCCAAACGTAAGGTTAGCGGCGGGATTGAATCCTTGCGTGCTATTCCCTGGGTCTTTGCCTGGACCCAGATCCGTTTGATGTTACCGGCTTGGCTGGGTACCGGTGCCGCATTAAATGAGGTACTGGATCAAGGGCAACGTACAATTCTGGATGAAATGCTGACTGAATGGCCTTATTTCCAGACCCTGATTGATATGCTGGAAATGGTACTCTCCAAAGCAGATAGTAATGTTGCGCTCTATTACGAATCACATCTGACTCAGGATGAAGACCTGAAAGAGCTCGGCACGGAACTGCGTCAACGCTTGCAGGATGCCATCCAGACCCTACTCACTTTAAAAGGTGAATCAAAACTGCTGAGCAGTAATGGCGTCTTGGACCAGTCCATGACCGTGCGTAAACCTTATCTGTTGCCGCTCCATTTACTGCAAGCCGAATTGATGAAACGTCGTCGGTTATATCTGGAACAGCAGCAGGCTGAACACACTCCGGTCGATCATGCCTTGATGGTCAGTATTGCCGGCATTGCCGCCGGTTTACGAAATACCGGTTGATTTTTTTCTCTTCCATTTAAAGCACATCTACACGATGTGCTTTTTTATTGATCAGTCAATAGCCAAAAAAAGCTTTATTTATATATCAAATTAAAATTACTTATAGATGTTGAATATGAATTGTCCGGGAATTAATCCACTGATTTAACTTTAGTTTTGATTTAAAAAACTTTTACCGCACGGTAAAATCTCAAATAAAGTCATAGAATTAATTTGAACAAAAATTTTGTTTCAGTGATTAAATCTTCTAAAAAACAAGAGTATGATGTGCACAATTTATCTTTTGAGTGCTCATTTTATGTCCAATTGGTTTCCCAAGTGGCGCCCTTATGAGGGTAGTATCGATGCACGACCAGTAGGTACCGCAGAGTATTTACCGCCTGCCCAGACCCTGATCTTGGGGGTACAACATGCCTTTGCCATGTTCGGTGCGACGGTACTGGCGCCATTTCTAATGGGTTTTGATCCCAATCTGGCCATTTTAATGTCGGGGATCTGTACCATCCTGTTCTTCCTGATCACGGGTGGTCGTGTACCAAGTTATCTGGGTTCAAGCTTTGCGTTCATTGGGGTAGTGATTGCGGCAACCGGTTATGCAGGTGCTGGCGGACTGAATCCAAATATTGGTATCGCCGCTGGCGGGATTATTGCCTGTGGTGTGCTTTATGCCTTGATGGGTGTTCTGGTCATGGCAACGGGAACCCGCTGGATTGAAAAATTGATGCCGCCTGTCGTGACCGGTGCGGTGGTGATGATTATTGGTCTGAACCTGGCCCCTGTGACCGTGAAAAACGTCATGGGCAATACCTTTAATATGTGGATGTCACTGGTGACCGTACTGTGTATGGGGTCCATTGCGGTGTTTACCAAAGGTCTGGTACAGCGTTTATTGCTCTTGATCGGTTTATTGCTGGCTTACTTCATTTACTACATTTTAAGTAATGTAATGGGCTATGGTACTGCAATTGATTTTGCACCAATTCAGCAAGCTGGCTGGTTTGGTGTTCCAAGCTTCCATGCGCCAGTATTTGATAGCAATGCCATGCTGATCATTGCGCCTATTGCCCTGATTCTGATTGCAGAAAACCTGGGACATATTAAAGCCGTGGGTGCCATGACCGGTGAGAATCTGGATCCGCATATCGGTAAAGCCTTTGTGGCGGACGGTATTGCAACTACCTTGGCAGGTGGTGTGGGCGCACCGGGTATGACTACCTATGGTGAAAATATTGGTGTGATGGCAGTTACCCGTGTCTATTCAACGATTATCTTTGCTGTTGCGGGTGTGTTTGCAGTATTCCTCGGTTTATCACCGAAGTTTGGTGCAATTATTCATACCATTCCAACGGCGATTTTAACCGGCGCCTCTATTGTGGTCTTTGGTTTGATTACTATTGCCGGTGCAAAAATCTGGATCGAAAATAAAGTAGACTTTTCACAGAATAAAAACCTGATGGTGGCAGCAGTAACGATTATTCTGGGTACGGGTGACTTTGCCCTGACCTTCGGTAACTTTAACCTAGGCGGAATTGGTACAGCGACCTTTGCTGCGCTATTCCTGAACTGGTTCTTTAGCCTGGTCGATAAAAAATAATGTGAAGACTTAAATTTTCAAGCAGCCTCCAGGCTGCTTTTTTTATATCGCAAGAATTGTTTAAATAGGCCTGATCTTTTATATGAGCATCCTGCCGATGCGTCTGGATTTTTTTGATTTACGTCTTTTTCTCAACATAGTTGACACAGGTAGTCTGACCAAAGGTGCTGAACGCTCTGCCATTTCCTTACAGGCAGCCAGTGAGCGGATTAAAAAGCTGGAACAGCAATATCAGGTCAGTCTGTTCAGCCGCCATTCTGGCGGGGTGAAAATGACTTTTGCAGGTCAGGTCTTTGCTGAGCATGCCCAAGCCCTGTTGCAACAGGGACAACAGTTGTCTCAAGCCATGGCCGGTTTTAGTGAAGGACTCCATTCCAATATCAGCTTATGGTGTAACTCTTCAGCACAAAGTGAGTACCTTCCCCTATTATTGCCCCAGTATCTGGTGAATAACCCAAATATCCAGATCGACCTCAAAGAAGCAGAGAGCAAGGACATCATTGCGGCTTTAGTGAGTGGTACTGCCAAGCTAGGACTTATTTCCAGTTTTTTTTCTGCCCCTCAATTACAGACTCTGGAGTTTTCAGATGATCCTCTGGTACTGATCTGCCCTGAACAACATGATCTGGCAACGAATCAGGCATTAACATTAGCAGACTGTCTGAGTTATCCCTTTGTTGGTCTGATGCAATATCACTCTTTGCAGCAGTCGATTGAAACCCAGGCTCGCTTGCTGAACTGTGAGATTCAATACCGTTTACGCTTACCAAATTTTGCCGCCATTGCCCAAGTTGTGGCCAATGGTGTAGGTATCGCGATCATGCCAAAACGTGCTGCACAACGTTTGTCGAAGCTCTATGCATTTCATCAAATCCAACTGACGGGAGATTGGGCCAACCGCAAGTTATTGTTAGCTGCAAAGAACTTTGATGAACTGAGCACCGCCTATCAGCACTTTAGCCAGTTCCTCATTTCTGCGGATGTACAAAAAATCCTGAATTAAATCCAGCCGAATTGATGCAGCATCATATAGCTGCCTAAGGTGATCAGGCCGATAAAAAATACTGTCCGGAATTTCTGTTCAGGGATACGGGAACGGATTTTTTTGCCAAACCACATCCCGATCAAAGCTGGAATCAGTGCAATCGCCGACATGGCATAATCAATCGGCATATCTTCTACCGGGTTTTGGTGCAGGAAAATTGCCAAACACACCGTCGAGGTGGTAAATACCAACCCTAAGGCCTGAACCAGATCATCACGTTTTAAATGCAGGGTTTGCAAATAAGGCACCACTGGAATTACCACTACCCCGGTTGCCACGGTCAAGGCCCCCCCGAGATATCCCATAATCGGAGAAAGCCACTTTTCATGCTGGCTTAAATCTGGCATCCGTTTCGCCAGTAAACCATATAGGCCATATAGAGCAAGCATCCCGCCCAATAAAGCTTCACTATGAAATTCAGAATGACCTAAAGTCGGGAAAATACTCCAGACTGAACCCACGATAATGCCTGCTAGCAACAGCCAGAAACGGCGAATCAGCTTCAGTACATGACCTTCGGCAAAAAGTTGCCAGAAATTGGTCAGCATCGAAGGTACTATCAGTAAAGTTGCTGCCTGAAATGGACTCATAAATATGGTCAGCAAACCCATGGACACCGCAGGCAAACCTAATCCAATGGTGCCTTTAATCAGACCAGCCAAAGCAAAAATAACAATAACAAAAGCAGTCATCTGATGACCCTAAATTGATTTAAGCCCATGCTATAGAAATCACGAATAGAGTAAAATCAGGGTTTTAAGAAGGAAGCCTCAAGTAAATATTGAGGCTTCAGATGGATGTGCTGAAACTCATCAGATTCATCAGCAAAAATCGGATTTAAAAGTCGTTTAAGGACGGAACTCTTTCAGTTCACGCTGAATGAAATACTGGAACATTTCCCGGTACAAATGCTCAATGAAGGCCTGATCCACGCCCTGCTGTTGTGCCAAGGCTTTGACATTTTCCACAATCTGCTCCATACGCTCCGGTGATTGCAGATCAGTTTCAGTTTTTTTAAAACGGGTGGTTTGATCAACATAAAATTGACGCGCAGCGATCAGCTCAACTAAAGCTGTATCAATGGCATCGATCTGTTGACGTGCATGTTGTAATGATTCAGCTTTGATTTTTTCCATGTTTATTCAGTCACTTTCAGTTTAGTTATCACTCTTATACTTTTCTTCTAACACATTACTGAAAATACTTTCAATCATCCAGACACGATATAAGCTATTAAATGTATAACTTTGCCCATCAATACGCAGTTCCAGCACCGGTAAATTCGGCTGGGACTTCATTTCACATAAGGTGTCATTTTCCTGCAACTTGGCCAGAACATCTTCCTGGGTCAGTTCAGTAATATTCAGTTCCTGCTGCATACGCTTGAAATGCGCTGCATAAGACAGATCATAACCACGAGTCCAGACCGCTTCCAGAATCTGATACATGGCTTCAATCCGTTGCTCTTCCGGACAGCTATAAAACAATTGCGCCATCGGCATTACAGCCTGCTCGGTTGGCCGGCAGAATGGGGTAAATTTGACTTCAGTCCGCTTGGATAAGCGCGTCGCCAGACTCCAGTCAAACCAGTCCCGTCCCTGATAAGACAGCGGATAGACATTCAACTGGATATTATAAAAATCAGCCAGCTCTTCCTTGATATAAGCCAGTAACAACCAGGAAATCGGATCTTCCAGAGCGATATACAAATCCAATTCAGGATCCATGGACTGGATTTCATTCAGCTCTTCGGCATCACTGATCAGATGCTCGCGCCATTCAATATGATTGATCAGGAAAATCGGGTTGCCGGTCAGTAATCTCTGCTGTTTCAGGCGACGGGTCAGACGTAACAGATCATCTACCGCCTGATACTGGCGTCCGCCAAACTGGAAATAACTGGCCAGAATCGGACTATGCTCAAAAATTCGTTCCGGAAAATTCTGCGGCGAATGATGACGGCTGGCCATCGCATATAAAGTGCGTAATTTTCCGTTCTGTTTTTGCCAGAGCATATGAAAGACATCTTCCAGCAAATACAGAAAATCCTGTCCGCGTAGTGGCGTATTTCTCAGGATGGTTTCTGCCTGCTTTAAGGCTTCAGCTGTCGGTAATTCTGGGGTCTCATGAAAGCTGAAACGATGCTGTTTAGATAAAATTTTGGCATCATTCAGGCAATAGTGCTGCCATTCATCAAAAGACATCTGATTAGGCGGCTCAGCCCGCTGATCTGAAATGATGACTTTGAGTGGCTTCAGTTCCGGACTGAGAATTTCTTCCAGTTGCGGTAACTGTTGTACCGCCAGATAACTATAAACATCATCCATTCTTAAATGGATGCTCAAGCCATCTTCAATAGATAACACCGTTTGACGAACTGGTTTCTGGTAAAACCAACTCGATCGGATTGGATCAAACCAACGGCGTAGCAGGGACATGAGAGGTGCCTCGAAAAGATTTTGTCATGCCAGCCCTTGCCAGCAGGATCGTTTTATTCAACATCCTATTATGAGGATGTTTATGACCTGATATAAGTCTTGTGCAAAACTTATATCAAGTCAGCAACAAATGTTCAATGTTTTCTAGGACTTTAGATTTCAAGATTTAGGTCAGTCACGGCCCCGGTCTCCGCCCCAGAGGTCAGTTTGGCGAATTTCGCCAGTGCCCCGTGAGTGTAATTCGGTTTCGGTTTCACCCAGGCCGCCTGACGTGCAGCAAGCTCTTCATCCGAAATATGCCAGGTCATTTCACGGGTTTCCGCATTAATGGAAATTTCATCGCCATTTTGCACCAGGCCAATCGGGCCACCCTCATAGGCTTCCGGTGTGACATGACCAATCACAAAACCATGACTTCCGCCTGAGAAACGGCCATCAGTAATCAGTGCAACTGAATCCCCCAGACCTTTACCAATAATAGCAGAAGTCGGTTTCAGCATTTCCGGCATGCCCGGTCCACCTTTAGGACCTACACCGCGAATCACGACTACCTCACCTGGCTGAACTTCGCCATCCAGAATCCCGCGCATCGCACCCTGTTCGCCTTCAAACACGCGGGCCGGTCCTTTGAAATATAGACCTTCCTTACCGGTAATTTTGGCGACTGCGCCATTTGGTGACAGGTTGCCTTTCATAATGATCAGATGCGAGTCTTTTTTCACCGGTTGGTCGAATGGCAAAATAATCTGCTGGTCTTCAGGATAATCTTCTACATCTGCCAGGTTTTCTGCCAGTGTTTTTCCGGTCACAGTCAGACAGGAACCATCTAGCATGCCAGCATCCAGCATGCGTTTCATCAATGGCTGGATTCCACCAATAGCAATCAGTTCTGACATCAGGTATTTACCGGATGGACGCACATCAGCCACGACAGGAATTTCTTTACCAATTCGTACAAAGTCATCTAGGCTCAGCTCAACACCCGCTGTATGCGCCATGGCTAACAGATGCAGCACTCCATTGGTTGATCCACCCAATGCAATCAATACTTTAATTGAATTTTCAAAAGCCGCTTTGGTCATGATGTCACGTGGCTTGATATCCAGACGCAGTAGATTCATCACTGCTTCACCAGCACGGGCGCAGTCAATCTGCTTGTCTTCAGACACCGCTTCCTGTGCGGATGAGCCTGGCAGGCTCATGCCGAGCGCTTCAATCGCAGAGGCCATAGAATTGGCGGTATACATCCCCCCACAAGAACCCGGCCCTGGCAAAGACACTTCTTCAATATGTTTCACCTGAATCGCATTAATTTCGCCTTTGGCATGCTGACCCACCGCTTCAAATACCGAAATCATGTCGGTATGCCCTTCACCCGGCTTGATAGTGCCACCATAAATAAACAGACCTGGACGGTTTAAACGTGCCAAGCCCATGATGCAGCCCGGCATGTTTTTGTCACAACCGCCAATGGCAATCACGCCATCATAGGCCTGACAACCGACCACCGCTTCAATCGAATCGGCAATAATTTCACGCGACAGCAAGGAGTATTTCATCCCTTCAGTTCCGTTGGAGATCCCGTCGGAAATAGTGATGGTATTGAAGATAATCCCCTTACCACCGGCAGCATTCACGCCCTGCTCGACTGTACGTGCCAGGCCATCAATATGCATATTACAAGGGGTCACATTGGCCCAGGTCGACGCGATCCCGATAAACGGACGAGTAAAGTCTTCATCCCGAAAACCGGTGGCACGCATCATGGAACGGGCCGGTGCATTTTCGATGCCTTCATAGACGGGAGCAGAATGTTCTCGGATATTGTCTTTACTCATTTTATTCGTCCTGGATGTAATTCTTGTGAAGCTTAAAAGCTGTCTAGGTTTTATTCGATTGTATAGAAAGCGCTCTTTAGATAAAAGTAAGACTCTGTGTATCTGATTCGGTTATTTAAGGCAGTGCAATTATCAAAAATAAAAAAAGCACCCCTTCTGGAGTGCTTTTTTGCGCTATAAAATTTACAGCTTAGATTTCACGTACTGCGCCTTTCGCCGCACTTGTGGTATGCATGGCATAGGCTTTTAATGCTTTAGAAATCTTACGTGGACGGTCTTCTACTGGATGCCAGCCTTTTTCATCTTGAGCAGCACGACGAGCGGCCATAGTCGCATCATCCACAGCCAGGTGAATGGTACGGTTTGGAATATCGATTTCGATACGGTCGCCATCTTCAACCAGACCAATTGCACCACCTTCAGCCGCTTCCGGAGAAACGTGACCAATCGACAGACCTGAAGAACCACCAGAGAAACGGCCGTCAGTCAGAAGTGCGCACTCTTTACCAAGACCTTTAGATTTCAGGTAGCTGGTTGGATATAGCATTTCCTGCATACCAGGGCCACCACGTGGACCTTCATAACGAATCACAACCACATCACCTGCTGTGATTTTACCACCCAGAATCGCGTCTACCGCAGAATCCTGGCTTTCAAATACGCGTGCAGTACCGTTAAATTTCAGGATTGATTCATCTACACCAGCTGTTTTTACGATACAGCCATCCAGCGCGATGTTGCCATAAAGTACAGCCAGACCACCGTCTTTAGAGAAAGCATGTTCTGCATTACGGATCACACCATTTTCACGGTCGCCATCCAGACGTGAGTAGTAACGGTCTTGTGAGAATGCAGTTTGAGTTGGTACACCGCCCGGTGCTGATTTAAAGAATTTATACACTTCTTCATCTTCAGTACGGATGATGTCCCATTTATCCAAAGCATCTTTGAGTGTTGCTTCGTGAACCGTACCGACAGAGGTATCTAACAGGCCTGCACGATCCAGTTCACCGAGGATCGACATGATACCGCCGGCACGGTGTACATCTTCCATATGCACGTCATTCTTCGCAGGAGCAACTTTACAAAGCACTGGTACTTTACGAGACAGACGGTCGATATCATCCATCGTAAAGTCTACACCTGCTTCATTTGCAGCAGCTAACAGGTGAAGTACTGTGTTAGTTGAACCACCCATCGCGATATCCAAAGTCATGGCATTTTCATACGATGCTTTGGTCACCATTGAACGTGGCAAGACGCTGTAATCATCTTGTTCATAATGACGTTTTGCCAGTTCAACAATGAGAGAACCAGCGCGTTCGAACAGTTTTTTACGGTTCGCATGAGTTGCCAAAGTTGAACCGTTACCTGGAAGTGATAAACCCAATGCTTCAGTCAAACAGTTCATTGAGTTCGCAGTGAACATGCCTGAACATGAACCACAGGTTGGGCATGCAGAACGTTCGTATTCCGCAACTTCTTCATCAGTATAGTTATCATCTGCAGCGACGATCATCGCATCGATCAGGTCGATCGCTTTGTCATTACCACGGATTTTTACTTTACCGGCTTCCATCGGACCGCCAGACACGAATACCACTGGAATGTTCAGACGCATTGCTGCCATCAGCATCCCCGGAGTGATCTTGTCACAGTTCGAGATACACACCATGGCATCGGCACAGTGTGCGCTGACCATATATTCCACCGAGTCAGCAATCAGGTCGCGTGAAGGCAGTGAATACAACATACCGTCATGACCCATCGCAATGCCGTCATCAACAGCAATGGTATTGAATTCTTTTGCTACACCGCCTGCCTGTTCAATCTGACGTGCCACGAGTTGGCCTAGATCTTTAAGGTGAACATGACCCGGTACAAACTGGGTGAATGAGTTCACCACGGCAATAATCGGTTTACCGAAGTCTTCATCCTTCATCCCAGTTGCGCGCCATAAGCCACGCGCACCCGCCATGTTTCTTCCGTGTGTCGATGTTTTTGAACGATAGTCAGGCATTTTATATTTCCAACAAAGTTTGAGCTTGAAATGAACCGAAAAAGGTTCACTCTGGCTAGATCATACTGACAATGAGCTTAAATCAGTCGAATGTTAGACCTATCATACTACAAGCCATTGTTTTACAAGATGACCTATTCGTTGTAGATGCAGACAAAAATGTCTATAGAGAGGTCTCGGTGAGCTGACAATAAAAATCTCTTAATAAAGCTACTATACCGCCATCATGGATCGGACAATACAAAACTTTCATGAATAATTTTTAGAATTTGCATGAGTTTTTTTTATATAAAATTTAATTAAAAGTAGGAATCTATAATCGCTGTAACAGTTAAGTGCATTGTAGATTAGGCGGCCATTTGGCTTTTAGCTTATAATAGCTGCCAAGTTTATTTGGAATTTCATGTGTGAAAATCATATTTGCAGGCACACCAGAATTTGCAGCAACTGCATTGGCTGCGCTTCTCAAAACCGATCATGAAATTGTGGCGGTCTATACTCAGCCGGATCGTAAAGCCGGTCGTGGTCAGAAACTTACCGCTTCTGCTGTGAAACAGCTGGCGCTTGAACATGACATTCCGGTATATCAGCCACTTCATTTCAAGTCTTCAACTGAAGAAGGTCTTGCTGCTCAGGCTGAGTTAAAAGCCTTGAATGCTGATGTGATGGTCGTAGCTGCCTATGGTCTGATTTTGCCACAAATGGTTCTGGATACGCCTAAATATGGTTGCCTGAATATTCATGGTTCACTGCTGCCACGCTGGCGCGGTGCTGCGCCGATCCAACGTGCAATTGCAACCGGTGATCACGAAACTGGCGTGACTATCATGAAAATGGCTGCCGGGCTGGACACTGGTGATATGATGTATAAAACTTTATGTCCTATCACTGCAGAAGATACTTCAGCCAGCCTGCACGATAAACTGGCTGCTCAAGGTGCGGAAGCAATTGTAGCGGTACTGGAATCTGAAGAAAAATTACAACAGTATTTAGCCGCACGGGAAGTGCAGGACGAAGAACTTACCGTCTATGCTCATAAGCTATCTAAAGCAGAAGCCCGAATTGACTGGAGCTGTACTGCCTCTAATATTGACCGTAATATCCGTGCCTTTAATCCTTGGCCGGTGGCTTTTATCCCTCTAGATGAAAATAACAACCTGCGGGTTTGGGGTTCGGTACTCTCAGAAAAAAATGCACACTGTCATGCCGCCGGCACGATTCTGGCAATTGATAAACAGGGTGTGCATGTGGCCTGTGGTGATGAGAAAGCAGTTTGTCTCACTTCACTGCAATGGCCGGGCGGCAAACCGCTCAATCCGGTACAAATTAACCAGACCCAAAAATTACATGTAGGACAATTATTGGCATGAGTCATTCTGAATCAGGCACATCTCACCTTAACTTGCGTGCCCAAGTGATTCGTACCTTACTTGCTGTACAGCAAGGACAATCTCTGGCCAGTATCTTGCCGCTGCATTTAAAGAAAGTGGCCGACCGTGACCGTGCCCTGTTCCATGAACTGGTTTTGGGTACTTTGCGTCAATGGTATGCACTTAAAAGTATTACTTTGCCTCTGCTAGTGAAGCCTTTAAATAATGATACGGTCGAAACCTGTCTCTATGTCGGCCTATACCAGTTACTGGAAACCCGAATCGCGCCACACGCTGCCATTTCTGAAACCGTGACTGCAGTAAAGCAACTTGGTTATCAGGCTTTAAGTGGCGTAGTGAATGCCATTCTGCGCCGTGTTTCACGTGAAACATCGGAATTTCAGGCAGCACTGGATCAGGCTCATGGCCTGCCAAGCTGGCTATTTAAACGCCTGAAAAAAGACTGGCCAGAGCAGCTTACTGAGCTGAGTCATGAGTTAAAGCAGATTGCTCCACTGACCCTGCGCGTAAATGAACGTCAGGTTAGCCGCGCAGACTATCTGGAAATTCTGGACGAGCACGAAATTCCTGCCCATGCCTGTACTGTTTCCAAGGTCGGGATTATTCTCGATGCCACTGTACAGGTACCTGACTTACCTGGCTTTGATGTCGGTGGTTTTTCGGTACAGGATGAACATGCCCAGCTCTGCGCTACCTTGTTGCCAAATCTGGATGACAAGTTTGTGATTGATGCCTGTGCAGCACCGGGTGGTAAAACGGCGCATATTCTAGAAAAATATCAGCCGCGTAAACTGATTGCGCTGGATCAGGATGCCAAGCGTTTAACGCGTGTCACTGAGAATCTTGAACGTCTGTTACTTGAAGGCGATCATGTTGAAATTAAAGCCGCAGATGCCATCACCTGGCAGGCACCGGAACAGTCGGACTGTATCGTGCTGGATGCGCCATGTTCAGCCATCGGTGTAATGCGTCGCCATCCAGATATTCGTCTGTTACGTCATTCAACCGATATTACCCAGACGGTAGAGCTGCAAAAGCAGATTCTGGAAAATATGTGGCAGCAACTGAAAGTCGGAGGCACCCTGCTCTATATCACCTGCTCAATTCTCAAAGCGGAAAATGAACAGCAGATGGTCGAATTCTTTAGCAAACATCCCGAGGCTAAAGAAATTAAAATTGAAGCCGATTGGGGCATTGAACAGATCCATGGCCGTCAGCTACTCCCTAAAACCGGTCAAGGCGATGGCTTCTTCTATTGCCGGATTGAAAAAACTGCTTAAATGATATTGCTAAAAGAAAAGGTAGCTTTGGCTGCCTTTTTTATTATTTTGATTTGAGCTTCTTATTGTACAAATTTAAAAACCACTAGACTGGTCGCCAATGCCGCCATCCCACTGACCAGACCATACACGGTTTCATGACCTTTTGAAAAACGTTTCGCAGTCGGCAAGAGTTCATCCAGTGCCAGATAAACCATCACCCCACCGATAATCCCAAACACCATGCCATAAATGGTATGACTCATATACGGCGCCAGAATGAAATAACCCAGCGCAGCGCCCAGAGGTTCAGCAAAGCCTGAAACCAGACTGGCCACAAGTGCATAGTCTTTACGGCCTGTTGCACCATAGACCGGTAATGCAATCGCAACACCTTCAGGCACATTATGAATCGCAATGGCAACCGCCAATGGTGCACCCAGTGCAGGACTTTCCAGCGTCGCAAAAAAAGTCGCCAATCCTTCTGGCAGGTTATGTGCACTAATCGCAAATAACGTCAGTAGTCCTGTTCTTAGTAATTGCGGCTGACTCAGATCCTGTTTCGATTGTGCCTCAATGGTTTCATGCGGATTAGGAACGAATCGATCCAGCAATAAGACCAGTACCACACCCAATAAAAAGGCAAAAGTACCATAAGCAAAACCGGATTTTTCATCAAAGGCCAGGCTAAATGAACTGATCGATTTATTTAAAATTTCTGTGAGCGAGACATAGATCATTGCTCCCGCAGCAAAGGCCAGTCCGAAGGCTAAAACCCGGTAATTCGGTTTTTTCAAGAACAGCACCAATCCCCCACCCACGAGGGTAGCCAGACCTGCCAAAAATGTCACTGCAAAAGCGGTATAGACTTGTGCATCGGTAACGGGAGCAATTCCCATAAGTCTGCCCATTAAAAAAGTCATTATCACCAAAGATGATAATGACTTTCATTTACAGCAACAATGTGTTTATGTGAAGATTTTTAGTCTTCTGGTTCTTCTGGATTTTTTGCCAGATGCATGACAGCCAGTGCCAGACCACCCCATAATAAAACCATGGAGAAAATCATCATAATCAATGCAGATGTATTCATATTCGTTCTCCTAACTATGACGATCTTTCACTAGACTGAACAGAATGGCACCCAGAATAAAGAATGCAATCGTGCCCCCACCAATCATCCATAGCGTACTTGCAGGATAATCACCATAACCTTCTGCCATGATTGATTTTAGGGTTAAACCCAATGCCGATAGTAAAGATAACGGCGTGATTACAGTCAGCATGAATTTCCAGCTGCCACCCAGTTTCAGACTGGCAAACTCGTTCACATGTGTTTCTAGCTGTTTCATCAATGGACGACGGAACCAGGACAATAAAATGATCGAGAACAGACCACCACCCACAATACCAATGTTGTTAGCGAAGTAGTCAATGATGTCGACAAAGGTAATGGCACTATGAGTCGAGAACATCAAGGTGGATACAACTGCTGAACCACCTGCAATAATAGTCACTGACTTGTTCTTCGACCAGCCAAGTTTGTCTTGGAATGCTGCAATTGGCACCTGCAGGATACTGACCATAGAGGTAATACCTGCCACTGTTAATGAACCGAAGAACAGGAAGCCGAACAGGTCACCGCCTGCACCTAAGCTGGAAATGATTTTCGGGAAGGCAATAAAGGCCAGACCGATACCACCAGAGACCACATCTTCAACTTTCGCACCTGAACTGAACGCCATAAAACCAAGCGCTGCAAAAACTCCAATACCTGCCAGGATTTCAAAAGACGAGTTAGCTAATGCCACCACAACGCCTGAACCGGTCAGGTTAGTTTTACGTTTCAGGTAAGAGGCATAGGTCAACATAATCCCGAAGCCCACTGAGAGTGAGAAGAAGATGTGACCAAACGCAGCCAACCAGACTTTATAATTGGTCATGGCTTCCCAGTTTGGGGTAAAGAAAGCATTTAAGCCATCGACTGCACCCGGTAAACGTACCGCCTGAATCACCAGAATCGTGAATAAAATTACCAGTAATGGCATGAAGATTTTATTCGCCAGTTCCACCCCACGGCGTACCCCACCGTAAAGAATCAGCATCACGGCTGCCCAAACGATCACCAGACCAAAGAACAGGACCGGTACAAAACCGAAAGTTAAGCCCTCACCATTTTGCAGGTAGCTATTGAAGAAAAAGGCTTGTGTATCTGTGCCCCATTGCTGTCCAAAGGAATAAATCATATAGCTGCCGGCCCAAGACAGGACGCTGGCATAATAAATCCCGATGATCAGGGTCACCATGACCTGCCACCAACCCAGAGATTCTGCATTCATGAGTTTTTTATAGGCCATCGGTGGTGCTTTGCGGAACTTATGTCCGACTGCATAATCTAAAAATAATAAAGGTAAACCTGCTGCAAAAATCGCAATCAGATACGGAATCAGGAATGCCCCGCCACCGTTTTCATAGGCAACGTATGGAAAGCGCCAAATATTCCCCAAACCAACGGCAGAGCCAATGGCTGCAATAATAAATCCTGATCGTGCCGACCAATTCTCTCGAGTATCTGTCATAGAACACCTAAACTTTAAACTTCATTCAATACTGCTTATTATGGTTATGTCGCGAGCACTGAAGAAGCATTTCAATTATTTCGGGTGTTTGAATTAGAGTTATACCTTTTGGGCATCGAATTCTAATATACAAACAGGTCAGCTAGCCGGACAGCTTGCTTAAAGTCTGAGCAGAAAGCCGACCTTGTAGATGGTTCAACAATACTGACTTTTTCAATTTTTTTCTGTAATTTCTGCTTAAAACATTCTTTTTTTATAATCTATTCTTATCAAATGCTCAATAATTCTACGCTGAGCCCTTGATTTTATTGGTTATATGTATATAAACTTTTTGGAATATATTGTTTTTAAGTTTTACTACAGTTTTCAAGCTATTTTTCGCTCTTAATTTATCAAGTATTAAATAGAGATTGAAAAAGTGTTTTTAAATCTTCTTCGTTCATTTTCTTCTGAATAAAAACAGAGCTGTGTCTTAGTTTATTCAGCTTATCTTTTCTACCTAGCCTGCTACCTTTTTAAGCAATAAAAAGCAAAATTCCACAACCGACCTGCCTTATGCCGATTGTGGAATAGTACTGATTGATTCGGTCAGCTTAACATTTGATGACAAGCATACGTTCTTCCTGCATGTCACGAATCGCAGACTGAATGCCTTCACGGCCCAGACCGGAATCCTTGACACCGCCATAAGGCATATTATCAACACGGAAAGATGGAATATCATTGATAATCACACCGCCGACATGCAGATGATCCCAGGCATACATCATCTTCTGCAGATTCTGGGTATAGATGCCGGCTTGCAGACCAAAACGACTACTATTAATACAGGCAATCCCTGATTCAAAATCGCTATAAGCTTCAATAATGGCGACCGGACCGAAAACTTCATTACGATAAATTTCCAGTTGATGATCTACCTTTTCCAACAGGATCGGTTCAAACATCGCACCCTTCACTTCACCACCGGTCAGTACATGGGCACCTTGCGCTACGGCATCTTCCATCCAGCGATGCAAACGTTTAGCTTCAGCTTCCTTGATCATTGGCCCTAGCAAAGTTGTTTCCAGATCGGGATCACCGGCTTTCAGATGTTGCAGTTTCTGAACCAGCTTGTCTTTCAGTTCTTCAAAAATATCCTGATGCACCAGAATACGTTGCACACTGATACACACCTGCCCTGCATGACCATAAGCACCACCAATCAGACGATCAATCAGCTGTTCGCTGAGTTCAGTATCTGGCTCAATCATTACTGCGGCATTCCCACCGAGTTCCAGAGTAACTTTTTTGCGGCCGGCGCGGGCTTTCATATCCCAGCCCACGACATCGGAACCGGTAAAGCTCAATAGTTTAAAACGGTCATCTGTAACCAGTACATCTGCAAGATCGCGTGGACACGGCAGAACTGAGAATGCATTCTTCGGTAAATCAGTTTCTGCCAGAATCTCGGCAATTTTTAAGGCTGAAACCGGAGTCAGACTCGCCGGTTTTAATACAAATGGACAACCTGCAGCAATTGCCGGCGCAATTTTGTGTGCAGTCAGATTTAATGGAAAGTTAAATGGACTAATCAGGGAAACGGCGCCAATCGGTACCTGTTTGACCATGCCCTGATAACCGGAAGCTGCGGCAGTGACTGCCAGAGGCAAAATACGGCCCTGATCCATCTGGGTGACCGCATCTGCCGCAATCTGGAAGGTATTGATCAGACGTTCTACTTCTGCACCGGCTGCTTTACGTGGCTTGCCACCTTCCGCAATCAGGATTTCAGTCAGTTCTTCACGGATTTCATTAAACCGCTTCACACAATGCAGCAGAATTTTCTGTTTCTGGAAAGGTTCCAATGCTGCCATTTCTGCTTCTGCCTGAGTCGCAGACTGAATTGCCTTTTCTAAAGTTTCAGCATCTGCCAGCGCGACACGTGCATAAAGCTCCTGACTATATTTATGTTTGACCTCCAGCCATTCACCCGTTTTTACCGGCTGTCCTGCCACATATAATGGATAGTCTTGATGATGTTGTGCTGCTGTCGATCCCATTATTCTGCCCTTCACATTAGCATATACATTTTAGAAATTACCTATATCATGCACTTACTGATTACGTTTAAGAAGATGTATTTAGGTAACAAAATCGCTCAATTTAAAGAAAGCGTAAGGAAAATTAGAAATGCGTACACAATTATTCACTGCATTATTACTAGGATTAGGACTGAGCAGCATAGGCCATGCCGATGTGATTGGTCTTAAAGCAGATGCCAGCTACTGGAATTTTGACGGTTATAGCCAATCTGCCAATGCCAGCAAACAGGACCTGGATCGCCAAGGCACGGCACAACTGTCGGTTGCATTTGAACATCCAGTCCCACTACTGCCAAATGCCAAAATCAAATATGTGAATCTGGACAGCAATAGCGAACAAAGCACCCCGCTGAATGCTGCCGATATCGAACTTAATAATATCGACTATATTCTGTATTACGAACTGCTGGATACCATTGTGCATGCTGATATCGGTGCTGGTCTGACCAATCTGGATGGTACAGTCAGAAATCTGAATGCAGGTGCCCTGACTCAGTACGATCTAGATGAATATAGCCCATTACTCTACGCTACAGCTGGGGTAAAACTGCCATTAACTGGCATGAGTGCTAAAGCTGAAGCGGTTTACAGTCACGGTAGCGATATCAAAAAGACTGATGTTCAGGCTGAACTGCAATATGACTTTATTGATAACCTGCTGGTCGATGTAGGGGCTAAAGTCGGTTATCGCATCATGAATATCGATGCCGAACAAAATAATGCGCCAGACTTGGAACTAGAATTTAAAGGTCCTTATATCGGCTTAGACATACACTTCTAAATAATATAATGACTTATGGAAATTAGCCTTAACCCTGTAAGCCGAGACGTACAATGATAGATGTCATCGACGTCTATGCCAGTTTTTAGGTTCAGACTATTCTATAAACATACAGAGCAGGAAGCTCAAATACCTAAAAACAAGAAGAATAAAGCAGTGCACCAGGACGTGAGGTACGACAGGAGTTATACCTAAACACGAGATACGAAAAAAGCCCCAACAGGATGTTGGGGCTTTTTTATCTGTAAATTCTTAGCATTGTTAACAGTTCCGAGCTAAAAATCCAACATTGTAAGAATCGCCTTGTTGTTAATCTGAAAATCCTCACATTTTTTGGGAACAGCAATCATGGTAAAAAAGGTCCTCTTTATTACTTCAAACCAAGGCGTTGAACATGATGAACTGGTCGAGCCTTTAAATTTTCTAAAATCCAAAGGATTTGAAGTGATTCATGCGGCAGAAAAAAATGAAGAGGTGGCAACAGTAAAAGGCGATACTAAAGCTGCTACCTCATATACGCCTGATACCAGTTTTGATCATGTCACGCTGGATGATTATGATCTCTTGGTTGTTCCTGGTGGCACTGTGAATGCAGATACGCTAAGAATCAATGAATCTGCCCAGAAAATCGTGCAGCATTTTGCTGATCAGCATAAACCGATTGCCGCAATCTGTCATGGGCCATGGGTTCTGATTGATGCACAGCGAATTAAGGATAAAAACCTGACCTCGTACAAGAGCATCAAACTGGATCTGGAAAATGCCGGTGGTAAATGGGTCGATGAACAGGTTCATCGCTGCAATACTGGTGACTGGGTGCTGATTACTTCACGTAATCCGGATGACATTCCTGCTTTCAATGATGCTATCTTAAAAGAGCTGGAAGGCGATGCTGCCTAAGTTCACACTATAAAAAGCCTCCATCTGGAGGCTTTTTTATTTTCTTGATCTTATTTTATTTAAATGCCACCTTTTAGGCTTTTTAGATAAGCCACTACATCTTTATTACCGGCCATTTCTGCCAGTTCCAAAGCGGTATAGGTACTGCGATGATCGACATCTGCGCCTTTGCTCACCAGTAGTTTCACTACTTCCAGATGATCGTTTTCAGCAGCTGCATGTAAGGCACTATAGCCTTCTTCATCGGCTGAATTCACATCCAGACCTTCCTGCAAGGCTTGTTCGACCTGTTCAATATCACCTAAGGATGCCCAGTACACCAGTTCAGGAAGATGCAGTTCATCGTCATCGTCAGGGATTGGGGAGAATGAGTTGAGTTTCATTTTTTTCACTCACAATTAATACTAAATATATAAGTAAATATGTTGCATCAATATTAAAATAATAACTATTCAAAATTTTCCAGAATTTTGTCTAAGTGTTTTGGAAGTTTGATTTCTTTAGGTATAAATTCGTGTGTACCATTATCCAACTTTTTAATAAATACAATTGAATCATCTCGAATGATATTTCTTTCATTTAGGTGTAATAGATCAATTCTAGATTGACCAACTGCAGCGGCAGAAAATATAAAGCCTAGAGAAATTAAAAGAAATCTATTAAACTCAAAGAAATATGAATATTCATAAATAAAGCCGTAAAAAGCAAAAAATTAGCTGAAACCAACTGTCCATGACAGAAGTTTTTTTGTGGTGTCCATTTATAATTAAATAAAGTTTAAAAATTAAGTTCTTATTTTAAACAATCAAAAAATAAGAAGCCCCCTTTCGGAGGCTTCTTATTTCAAACCAAGTTTTAAGCCTTTGCTGCAACGGTATCTGCTGAACCAATCTTTTCAGATTCATCATCATGCATGATCAAAGCAACTGCAATCGCTGTAATCAGTACCGGTAAACCGACTGCCATAAAGTTAAAGTGTGCAGGCAGGTTCATACCCAGTAAGCCACCGATCAGGATCGGGCCAACAATCGCGCCCATACGACCAATCGCAGATGACCAGCCAATACCTGTTGAACGTACTGCCAATGGGTAGAATTGTGCAACATAGCTGTATAGCAACATTTGCGAACCGATTGATGCTGCACCAGCCAGGAATACCAGGATGTAAAGCAGGAACTGGTTAGATGCAAAGCCCATTGAGCTCATCACAATCGCCCCCATCATACCGAGGAACATCAATACCGGTTTCAGGTGGAAACGGTCAGCCAAAATACCACCGCCCACAATACCAACCACTGCACCTACGTTCATCGCCATCATAAACATTAGGCTGTTGTCCATTGAGTAACCCGCTGCCATCATCAACTTCGGTAACCAGCTGCTCAGTGCATACATGGTTAGTAGGCAAGTGAAGAAAGCAACCCAGAACAATAAGGTATTTACCGCACGGCCACGACGGAACAGGCTCACCACGTTTGCTGCTTCAGGTACATTCTCCTGTGGCAGTTTAAAAGTTGTATTGTCTGTAACACTTAGATTTGGAGCCAAACGACGTACAATTTGACGTGCTTTTTCCTGTTTGTTGTCTTTGACGATAAAGGCTAAAGATTCTGGCAGAAATTTCCAGATCACTGGTAATAAGAATAATGGAATACCTGCGATAAAGAACATGATTTGCCAACCAAAACTTGGGGTAAACCATGAACCCAATAAGGCAGCCATCACACCACCTACCGCATAACCACTAAACATAGTAGTTACTAAGGTACTACGCATTTTTTGTGGTGCATATTCAGAGGTTAGTGCCACCAGGTTTGGCATAACACCACCAATGCCCAGACCGGCAAGGAAACGTAAAATTCCGAACTCAGTCGGGTTTGAAGCAAAACCGCCGGCAAAGGTCAGACCACTGAATAATACGATACAGATCATGATGACTTTTTTACGGCCAATTTTATCTGCTAGAGAACCAAAGATCATCGCGCCAAACATCATGCCGGCAAGTGCAGTACTGGCAAGCATTCCCGCTTGAACGGCACTTAAGCCCCAGTCCTGCATTAATAAAGGTAAAACAACACCATTGATTGCTAGATCGTAGCCGTCAAACAAGATAATGAGTAAACACCAAGCAACTACATTGAAGTGAAAAGGCGTAAATTTCGCATTATCGACTACAGAATTTATATCTACTGTTTCCGTTGTCATCGTTCTCATCTCCCATGAGTACTTGTCCATAAAATCCTTTTGAATATCCGGGGGAATATTCAAGTTTTAGCAATATACGCAAGTGAGATTTAGTGCACAATAAGACCAAATGATGGAGCAATTTCAGCCATAAAATAGAAGTTATTTATGTGATTTATCACATTTTCATAAAGCTAAATAATTGAATATTTAGACATTTATTATTCTCATTAAAATGCCTATATAAATAGTCTATAGACCAATGATTTTTTGATTTATTCAATTTTTTATGAATGATTTTTATACTTTGAACAAAAAATCCCTTTCTTATGAAAGGGATCTTTTGACTCAATTCAGATTTATAGCAAGTTGATTGGCAAAAAGTGACTAGGTTTTAATAGAATTCAGCTTCTGTTTCGCCAGTAAGGTCTCAGCATTTCGTTCTGCATTCAGATCTTTACGTACAATCATAGCCACTGAAATCGCGCCAATAATGGCTGGAATCGCAACTGCCAGGAAGTTCATTTTATGTGGCAGCTCCATACCCAACAGGAATCCAATAATAATTGGACCAACAATTGCCCCTACCCGACCGACTGCAGACGCGCAACCAATACCAGTAGAACGGATTGCCAATGGATAGTACTGAGCCACGAAACTATAGAGCAGAATACTGCTACCAATTGCCGAAGCACCTGCAGCAGCGACCAGCAGATAGATCACAGCTTGTGGAGAGTTAAAGCCTAATCCAACTAATGAAACTGCACCCAACAGGAACATGCCAATAATGACCGGTTTCAGATGGAAACGATCCGCCAGAATACCGCCACCAATGGTTCCAACCACTGCACCAATATTCATGGCCATCAGGAACATTAAGCTGTTACCCAGAGAATAACCCGCTGCCATCATCAGTTTTGGTAACCAGCTACCCAATGCGTAGACCATAAGCAGACACATAAAGAAACAGCACCAGAATAATAAGGTACTCATGCTACGGCCCTGCTTAAATAAAGCGGCAATAGAAGCATCGGGTGCATGCACTTCATTCAGTACAAACTGGGTACTTGCAGTGACATTTTGCTCAGGACTGATCTGTTGAACAATTTTGCTGGCCTTTTCATTTTGCTGTTTCTTTACCAGGAAAGTTAAAGATTCCGGTAAATACAAATACAGTATAGGCAGCATCAATAATGGAATACCTGCGATATAGAACATGATTTCCCAACCAAAACTTGGGGTAAACCAGGCACCTAATAACGCCGCCATAATCCCACCGACTGCATAGCCACTAAACATGGTAGTCACTAAAGTACTGCGCATTTTTTGTGGCGCATATTCAGAAGTTAATGCGACCAGATTCGGCAATACACCGCCAATACCTAAGCCCGCAATAAAACGTAGGATGCCAAATTCAGTCGGACCAGAGGCAAAACCGCCCCAGAACGTAAATCCACTGAATAAGGTCACACAAATCAGGATGACATTTTTTCGTCCAATTTTATCTGCCAGCATACCGAAGAGCATGGCACCAAACATCATGCCGGCCAGAGCGGTACTTGCAAGCATTCCGGCCTGAACTGCCGTCATATTCCATTCTTGCATCAGTAGGGGTAAAGCAACACCGTTGATTGCCAGATCATAACCGTCAAAAATAACGACAAATACGCACCAAAGTACGATCTTTAAATGAAAAGGTTTAAACTTTGCTTCATCCACTACAGCATTCACATTCACTGTTGTTGCTGTCATTTTTCCTCACCTCCAATTGTGAGCTTTTTTATTCTATGAAAAAATGAACGTTCATTCACTTTTGTATATAAAATGGATGATTCTTTAAACCTTGTCTACTGCAAAACTTACCAAGTTAGATGTTTTTAATAAAATTTAGGCTAAAGTCGTAGATTGAATAATTTTTAGACAGACCAATAAGAAAATAAGGCGAAGTTAATTAATTATACTTTTCACGTTATTTATATTTTTATTATCTAGGTACAATTAGGAGGTTATTTACTTCTTTTTCTAGAAACCCCACGCATAAAAAAAGCCCCCTGCGTGAGCAGAGGGCTTTTGGAATAATGAGCTGGCGATGACTTACTCTCACATGGGAGACCCCACACTACCATCAGCGCTAAGAGGTTTCACTTCTGAGTTCGGGAAGGGATCAGGTGGTTCACTCTTGCTATGGTCGCCAGCACAACTGGTATGCTTACTCGCTATGGTCTTATCTACGTTGCTTGCGCTTCGTTTGCCTAGCTTTCTTCAAATAGAATGCATTAACAGATGTATCTGAGTCGCAGTAGTTTGTCCGATTAGCTTAACTAAATCAAGTTTTCGTCTGATCGTTAGATCAATATGAAATCAATTGATGCTTTATATACAACTGCTTGGGTGTTGTATAGTCAAGCCTCACGAGCAATTAGTATTGGTCAGCTTCATGCATCACTGCACTTCCACATCCAACCTATCAACGTCGTAGTCTTCAACGGCTCTTTAGGAGACATAAAGTCTCGGGGAAATCTTATCTTGAGGTAGGCTTCCCGCTTAGATGCTTTCAGCGGTTATCCCTTCCGAACATAGCTACCCGGCGATGCGACTGGCGTCACAACCGGTACACCAGAGGTTCGTCCACTCTGGTCCTCTCGTACTAGGAGCAGATCCTCTCAAATTTCCAGCGCCCACGGTAGATAGGGACCGAACTGTCTCACGACGTTCTAAACCCAGCTCGCGTACCTCTTTAAATGGCGAACAGCCATACCCTTGGGACCTGCTTCAGCCCCAGGATGAGATGAGCCGACATCGAGGTGCCAAACACCGCCGTCGATATGAACTCTTGGGCGGTATCAGCCTGTTATCCCCAGAGTACCTTTTATCCGTTGAGCGATGGCCCTTCCATA
>NZ_VPDM01000070.1:0-2656 GCF_013417645.1 Acinetobacter sp. YH12236 | reverse complement strand
GCTTTTTTAGCGTTGGTGCAGTGTCTATAACTGTCTTTAAATCCATAAATAGGTGTCCACTTAAATTTTAGTGGACACTATCGCGGTATTAATGAGTTAGAAAAAGTGGGGCTCAGCGGACGCTTACTATATTAGGGGTCAGCACAGAAAACGGAAATTATAGGGCGGTAAGTACATTTATTTACTTCTATGTAGTTGTTATTTAAGAACTTCGTTAAAAATCTTTCAATTAAATTGCATGTTGCCAATCTCTAGCAGACAGGCAAAGCATAAAAATATAAATCTTTGATTTTAATAAATTAATTAGTCGACAAAATTCCTTGTCGTACTATTTTCTCCAAATTCTGGGGTAACCCCTATCAAATCAAAAACTCGATGATATGCGTCATTTAGTTGATCAAATACCTTCTTACGGCAGTCAATCTATACCTAAAATAAACGATCCTAGTTGGGAGGGGTTATTAGATGATCGGAGAATATCTTGGAATATGAACGACATCACCATAATAGAAAGGCTAGTACTTATTTATTATACTTTTAGTATGAAGGTTCTTAGTGTTTTCAATCAAGAATTTGCAGAGAGAGGAGTTTCTTTTTCATACTCTGATTAGTATGCCTATGGCAAACCAATTTCACTGCTTCGGTACCCTAGTGAGGACTAGAACCTTAGGCTGTAGGCTAATGATATTGGTATATTGAGTTATTTAGGTAGTCGCGGTGTACTTCATGGTGTATAGAAAGTTAGTTTTTCGAGCTAATAAAGCCATTTTGACAAAATTTAAGAAGTATTTTAGAAAACTAGATAGTTACACAGAATTTAGGGTAGTCTCAAAATGAAAGTTATAACTAATGGTTCTTTAACATCTTCTAATTCCTTTGGTGAAAAATAAGATTCCATTTTATGCTTAACTCTCAACTTTTTTTCGCTAAATCATTTATTTTACGAAGGTTAGACTTTCAATATTAAACTTACAATTCTTGTAATACAGCCATTCCAATAGGCTTAAGAAGTTGAGAGTGGCATTTCTTGCATAGAATTATTTTGTATTAAATAAAATAACTAAAGGTTTGGCTCGTGAAGATCTCAATAAGAAAACTGTATGTAATTAGCTTAAGTGCATTAATTACTGTGGCTTGTTCCAGTCAAAGTGAATCAGAAGGGATGCTAATTATAAATAACAAAACCTCCGAAGATATAACTAAGGTTAATTTAACTTATAAAACCACTAATAAATCAGAAAATATAGGTAATTTATCTCCTAATCAATCATTTAAGTATCCTATAAAATATTCTGACACCGAAGACTCTATAGTAATTACATATACTGATAGTAATAATACAGTGCATAAGGATGTAGCTGTTCCTTATTTCGGTAAATATGATAAGAAAAATTATAGTTATAATATCAAGTAGTTTAAGTATTATTAATATTTAGAGTGTACGGCATTGACGGTATAGGTTAAATTGACACTACAAGACAGCACTTTAACCAATTTCAACAGCAACATCCCCAAATATATTTAATATAAATTAAGCATGAGATATAAAAATGCACGCCTTTGATATTATCATACCCCAATATACAGGTATCGCTGAAGATGATGATAGCCACGACCATGATGTATTTTGTTATTTAGGAAATTTAGAAGGCAACGGACAAATATTACCCCGTAACCATCATTTAGCTGTTAGCCAAAATGATATTACTCGCGTGACTGTGGTGTGTCCTGAAATGGATGCCCTTGACCGTAAAAATATGAACAGCTATGCCCAAGAAATGCACAATAAAATCGAACAGTTAGCAGGTAAACCCATTCAAACCTTGTATATCGGAGAAGACCATGACTATCCTCTTCCCCGTTATGCCGTACCAACGCAATCTGAATTTTACATGTTGCGTTGGGGCTGGAGTTCGCCTTTACTAGATGGAGTAACCTTACAAGGC
This sequence comes from Acinetobacter sp. YH12236, assembly GCF_013417645.1. Classification (NCBI taxonomy): domain Bacteria; kingdom Pseudomonadati; phylum Pseudomonadota; class Gammaproteobacteria; order Moraxellales; family Moraxellaceae; genus Acinetobacter; species Acinetobacter sp. YH12236. The sequence continues at coordinate 710 of NZ_VPDM01000070.1, read as the reverse complement.
ATTCCTCTATATAAAATCCCATATACCCAACCTGATCACCCTTGTTATGATAATGTGTGGTCATGGTATCGTCAGGCTGAAGCGTTATATCGTTTGTGGCTTGGTTCTCAACCAGTAAGTGAAGCCTTTGCCTTAGAGCAAATGCAAAATCCCAATTCTGAGCATAGCAAAATAGGTCGAGAATTGTGCCGTATCATTGAACAAAGCACAGGTGTACCCACCTATTATTTTCTAATGAATTACCGTGATTGGACACAGGCAGAAGATATGGAACAAAAATGTCCACTGACAGGGCAGGATTGGCTATTGCCTGCCAATACCTATCACTATATTGATTTTAAATGCGATGAGAGTCGTTTGGTGAGTGAGTTGAGTCAAAATTGGTCGGATGAAAGCGAGGACTGACCGAATGAAAAATTATTTGTGGTAAGCTCATAAAGCCTATCAAGCATAGAGATAAAAATAACACCCAAACTATCTGTAACCAACCGTGAATCGTCTCGATATTTTCGGAGAGTGTTTTACTGGAATCAGGTACAGGACAAGTTTATTTTCAGTATACCCTAGCGGAACCACCTAAAAAGGCACTGTTGCAAATAGGCTGACATGATAAGCTAAATATCTTATTTATTTCGAGATACAGCAGATGAATCCCTTCCACGGTCGGCACTTTCAAGGTGAAATCATTCTTTGGGCTGTTCGTTGGTATT